>DNLQ01000028.1 GCA_003488415.1 Ruminococcus sp.
AGTACTCAAAGATGCGCGTGAACATGGCCATCGACCGCACCCAGTTCACATGGATGTTGAGCAGCGAGTTGACCGGCCCGTACAGGCGACCCAGCAGCGTGACGAGCACCGTGATGTCGCCGACGGTGAGGCTGTCGTCGTACTGCATCATGATGATGCCGCCGCCCAGGTAGAGCAGCATCGGGCCCACGCTGGTGATGGTCGAGAGCACAACATGAAACCAGCGTCCTGCCATGCTCTCCTTGATGTTGAGGTCTATCATGCGCTTGTTGACTGCTTCGTACCGGTCGTACTCCGCCTTCTCCTTGCCGAACAGTTTTACAAGAAGCTGTCCGCTTACCGACAGAGTTTCGTTGAGTATACCGTTTATCTCATCGCTGCACTCCTGTGACTCCTTGGTTATTGTCCATCTGTTCTTTCCGGCGCTGCGTGTGGGGATCGCAAAAAGCGGAACTATTATCACGCCTATGAGTGCAAGTATCCAGTTCTGCCGGAACATCACTATCATGGCAACTGTCAGTGTTATGACGTTGGAAATGATGCTCGTAAGCGTGTTGGTGATGATCTGCTGGACTCCTGATATATCACTGGTCATACGTGTGATAATATCGCCCTGATTGTTTGCTGTGAAGAACTTCTGCGGCATTCTCTGGAGATGCCTGTACATGGAGTTCCGCATATCATAGGTGATATGCTGGGCTATCCAGGTGTTCATATAGCTTTCCAGTATGCCGATAAGGTTAGCTCCCAGCGTTACCGCAAGTGAAAGGATTATATACTTTATCAGCGCTCTCATGCTGCGTGCGATAAGTCCCTCGTCGATTATCTTTCCGGTCAGCACCGACGGAAGGAGTGTAAGGATCGCAGAGCATAGTATAGCCGCAAGCACAAGCAGCATCTGTTTCCAGTAAGGCTTCAGATATGAAAAAATCCTCTTTATCAGCTCTTTTGTCACTTTCGGTTTATTCTGCATCTCCTCGTCCGAGAGAAATCCCGGACCGAATCTACCTCCCGGAGGCATAGACATTGCTCCTTTATTATTTTATCCCTGTCAAGAAATATGTTGTTATATATATTTTAGCACTATATCCGTATTTTGTCAACAGCTTTAAAAAAGCCGTCCGGAATGGACGGCTTTCTTATTATGCTGTGACCGGCTCACGTTCAAGTATTGCCATGAACTCCTCACCGGTGATAGTTTCCTTTTCCAGCAGGAAGTGTGCAAGCTCGTGGAGCTTGTCAATATTCTCCGTAAGTATCCTGCGTGCATTCTCGTGAGCCTTGCATACTATCGAGTTGACCTCACGGTCTATCTCTGCCGCAGTCTCCGGTGAACAGGCAAGTGAAGTGTCTCCGCCAAGGTACTGATTGGAGACCGTCTCCAGAGCGATCATATCAAAACTGCTGCTCATGCCGTAGCGTGTCACCATGGCTCTTGCCAGCTTTGTAGCCTGCTCTATATCGTTGGATGCTCCGCTGGTGCAGCTGTTGAATATAAGCTCCTCAGCCGACCTTCCTCCGGTAAGCGTGGAGATACGTGCAAGCGCCTCCTCCCGTGTCATGAGGAACTTCTCTCCCTCGTCCACCTGCATGGTGTAGCCAAGTGCTCCGGAGGTACGGGGAATAATAGTGATCTTATGCACAGGTGCAGAATTCTTCTGTTTTGCAGCCACAAGTGCGTGACCGATCTCGTGATAGGCGATTATCTCTTTTTCCTTCTGGGAAATTACTGCATTCTTGCGCTGATAGCCTGCTATGACCACTTCAACGCTCTCTTCAAGGTCTGACTGATCCACTGTCTTTCTTCCGCTTCTCACAGCTCTGAGTGCTGCTTCGTTCACGATGTTTGCAAGCTCTGCTCCGGATGCTCCTGCTGTTGCCCTTGCAACGGCGTTGAAGTCTATGCCCGGTTCTTTGCGTACCTTCTCGGCGTGTACCCTGAGTATCGCTTCCCGTCCGGCAAGATCAGGCAGCTCGGCTGGTATTCGCCTGTCAAAACGTCCCGGTCTCAGGAGGGCAGGATCAAGGGACTCCGGACGGTTTGTGGCTGCCAGGATGACTACTCCCTTCTTTCCGTCAAATCCGTCCATCTCAGTAAGAAGCTGATTCAGCGTCTGCTCACGCTCGTCGTTTCCGCCTATGCTTCCGTCACGCTTCTTGCCTATGGTATCTATCTCGTCAATGAATACTATACACGGAGCTTTCTCGTTTGCCTGCTTGAACAGGTCACGCACCTTTGCTGCTCCCATACCTACGAACATCTCCACAAACTCAGAACCGGATATAGAGAAAAACGGTACGTCAGCCTCACCTGCCACCGCCTGTGCAAGAAGAGTCTTACCGGTTCCGGGAGGCCCTACAAGAAGCGCTCCCTTGGGGAGATTTGCTCCTATTTCAGCGTACTTGCCCGGATCATGCAGGAAATCCACTATCTCCTCAAGAGCTTCCTTTGCTTCATCCTGACCGGCTACATCTGCAAAGGTCTTGCCGGTCTGAGCCTTTACGTATATCTTGGCATTGCTCTTCCCGAAGGACATGGCATTTCCCATTCCTCCCATACGCTTGCTCATTCCCTTTAATATCACAGTCCAGAACAGCGCCAGGAGTCCCAGCGGGACAAGCCATGACAGTACGAAATCCGCCATAGGGTTCGTCTCTTCAAAGTTCTCCGTAAAGACGATGTCACCCTTTTCATAAAGCCTCGTTACAAGCTCCGGATCGTTCATGCGTCCCGTGGTATATACTTCCGGCTCTCCGTCTTCTCCGGTCACCTCAAACTTGATGACATCATCCTGCACGTTTACCTTTCTGACCTTTCCCTCATCCACAAGACTGAGGAAATTGCTGTAATCCGTTTTTATCACCTGGCTGTTTTTCAGTGAAGGCATAAGAAATGCGTTGAACAAAAGAACTGCCATAAGACAGATAAGTGAAAATGTCAGATATTTCTTATTTACATTTTTATCCTCTTTCATCATAAGCCTCCTTTCAGCTTATGTACCGATTATACCACAGCACCCGCTCCAAAACAACCTTCAAACTGTGATAAACGTGACGGGAAAGTGAAATCTGCACAGGTAATATATGCAAAAAGTGACTGACCTCCCGGCAGAAGATCAGTCACTTGCTCTTTATGAAAAATGATTCTGATAACCGTCGCCCCAGAAGCTGAAATATCCGTGGCTGAATGATGAAGGATCGCTGAAGTAAAGATCAACGGCATCCATTACACTCTGACTGACATCAGATGAATATGTTCCCAGGTAAACATAGGATGAAGCACCGGTAAACTGGTAGGGCTGTAAAAGTACGCCCTGGATAGAATCCGGATAAAGAGGACTATAAACTCTGTTCATGATAACCTCTACCACCTTTGCCTTGTCAGTGGTGCTTATCCAGTTACATCCTGCTTCGTGTGCTACAGCGTTACAGAGGATAATGTAATCGCTGTCTGAGATTCCGGTGTAGGCCGGTGCTGCTGCAGGTGCAGCAGGCTCTGTATATTCTGTGAAATTCTCAATAACAGGTGCATCATATACCTCTGTCGGAGCTGGTGCAGGCTCACTGTAGTACTCCGTAGCCTCATATGAAGGCTCAGCAGGTGCTGGCTGCTCGGTATAGATCTCTGTAGGCGCTGCCGG
Source organism: Ruminococcus sp. (assembly GCA_003488415.1). Classification (GTDB taxonomy): domain Bacteria; phylum Bacillota; class Clostridia; order Oscillospirales; family Ruminococcaceae; genus Ruminococcus. The sequence goes on from DNLQ01000028.1 coordinate 3,642, forward strand.
TGCAGCGGTCTGAACTTCCACAGGGGCTGCCTCACTTGCAGGTGTGGTAACGTCTGTGGGAGCTGCTGTTATCTCCTCAGTAGCTGCCTCAGTAGGAGCATCAGTCTCAGCCTCGGTAACAGCTTCTGTAACAGCTTCGGTATATGCGGCTGTTTCAGCCTCAGTGGTCTCTGTGGGATCGGTGACAGCCTCGGTAGCTGCGGGAACAGCAGCATAGCCGAAATCCTCAAACTCTGCGGGAGATGCGTTAACAGTGGCTGCCTTTCGTACAATGGTTGTTGCTTCGCCGGTGGTTGCAGTGCTTCTGATAGAAGTTAATGCAGCAATTTTAGCAGATACGTTGTCCTTGACATCGTAGACTTCTACTTTCTCTCTCGGTCCTGCCTGGCCTACTACAGTGGGAGCTGTACTGTTTATGAAAACTCCTCCTGCAATTATTGCGGCTGCACTTCCGATTGCGATCGCTGCAGTCTTAGCTTTTCTCATCAACTCAATCCTTTCCTCGAAAAGCGTTCGTAAAATACTGTCCGTTTCAGGACATTAAGTATCATAACACATTTGCCAGAAAATAGCAATATTTTTCAGAACGATTCCATTTTTGAACCAAAAAACGCAGTCGAAAAAAGTGACTAATGGTGAAAATGCCACATATTAAATGTACTGAAAATGAATCAAAATCAGATATTTTATGAACAAAGCAAATTTAAATACTACTAAAAATTACAGAAAAGTTACAGAATCTACATTTTCACTACTTTACTATCCGTATAATCAAAATTTTCTTATACGGTAATTCGGGACACCCGAAATACTCCTTTCAGACAAATGCCTATATACCATCAACCCCTTTTACAGGTTGTATTCCGGAAGCTAAAGCTGCTTGTTTTCAGGCTGTAACCATTTGATTTTTGAGGTCGACGAAACGCAATATTTTCTTCGTCATTTTTGATAAAGACAAAATGCTGTGTCAGAAGGGAAAAATCAGCCATCATCTGTGCAGTTTTTCACCCTGTTTACAGCTCTTACTGCCGCCTTGAATCAGATGAATGACTGCTTTCTCAGCATGGATGTGATGACTCTTCCCATAACTGCAAAATAGTTCGTGTCAGACACTGACCATTTCTTGAATCTTCCGATGTAACAGAAGGAGATCATGCCCTTTATCATGCCGTTTTCCGTCATAAGATACTGTACCGCTCCGCCAATATTCTCCGCTGTGAGCTGGGCAAGGGCTTTATCATCTCTGCCTTCAAGCTCGTTGACATTGTCTATAACAAAAATACCGTCTCCGGAAAAGCGCTCAGTATAGCGGTTTTCAAGGAAATAAGCCGCATTCCTTGATACTGCATTTCCGCAGCTGAGTATCAGCTCCATATCGTTTCCTGAGAAAACGCATATATCATCTATCCCGAATTCAGTGCGTATCTGCTCCAGAAGCACGGAAATGTCAGGCAGCTTGCCGATTATCATTGTCTCAACAAGGCCGGAAGTGAATGATAGCTTTTCATTTGTGTCCTTACTGCTGCTCAGGAAGGCTATCCTGTTCTCTATATCCTTCCGGACAGGTCCGTGCTTTTCTATGTCGTATATAACGTACCTGTTCCTGCCCTTCTGCTGGGCGATGTACAGTGCCTTGTCAGCCTGCATGAAAAGCTCGTCATAGTCCGTACTGTCTACAGGATATGTGGAGATACCCATGGAACAGGTAAGGGTGAGATCCTCAAAACGTCCGGCAAAAGCTGACTCGGTGTTAGTGCGTATCGCCCTCAGGACTCCACGAAGGTCAGTCTCATCCCGTGTGCCTTCAAGGACTATAAGGAATCCGCCTCCGCTTATCCTTCCGGCAAAGCCTCTGTCACCTATCTCCGCCTTAACGATAGATGCAATGGTAAACAGCACCTCGTCGCCGAAAAGATGTCCGTAGCTGCTGTTGATCTCTGTAAAGTTGTCAATGTCAAGTATGACAATATTTACGTTATATGCCGGTTTATCGGACAGTATGTCCATTGCTATTGCTGTTACGGCATTCTTGTTGAGAAGTCCGGAAATAGAATCCTTATTCGCTTCAAGAGCAAGATTTACGTCCTTCGATCGCTGCCGTGAGCTTACTACAGAGATCACTCCTGTAACTCTGCGGTATCCGGGACTGTCATACCTGGTAAGTCCACGGAAGAGACACTGTTCCCTCGTCTTCCCTTCTGTCAGGAGCGAGGTCTCAAACTCGTGGTCGAATCTGTACGCTCCTTTTCGTATATCTTCACAGAGCTTATCAAAGGTGTCGGTATACCGTGAAAGAACCCAGCCTGACTCTACAGCCTTACGCTGCCACCTGTCAAGCTCCTCGTCGATGAGTACTATCTTGCGGAAGCAATCAAACATATAGATACGTATATGACCAGTGGAAAAACTGTAGTCAAAGGCAAGGTCACTCATAAGGCTGAGAGTGTAGCGGTAATCGGTGAGTTCACGTTCCTTGCTGAAGGCAAGCTCGTTAAGTGAAAATACGTCGCTGAGATCCATCACATAGGTGTCATCAGAGTATCTGCCGCCCGCCTTCCGGATCGTCGCAACTACCCATCTATGCTCTCCGCCGACTCCCTTCATACGTATCACAGTCTGCTTTATTCCGCCGTCTGCGGCTGTATGCACACATTCCTTCAGCCTTGGGAAATCCTCATCGCTTATGGTTCGTCTTATAGAATAGATCACATCGTTGCCGAAGTAACGGAAAAACGCTTCATCGGCACTCTGTGTATGGAAGCTGCCGTCTATCAGCACCCTGCCCATGTCGTAGCAGTTCCCCGGGATCAGTGTATCCATAGCCTGTCCTCCTTTATATACATTATTATATATTATATCATAGCATCCGGCTGCGGTCAAGAATTATTTTACCGTCAGATCAACGGTTTACAGCGATATTATCCGGTGAATCAACAGCCATCTCTAACCTTAACTTTCAGAAAGCCAGTACATAAGTTAAAATAAAAACTTTCGCCAATTCTAAATGCAGCACCCCTTATATATTATAATAGTATACCCGGAAAATTCTGTTAACAGATTGTTAACAATTATTTCTCTATGCTATCACATTTATAATGTATACTATATTAAAATGATATAAGGGAGTATACCATGGACAAAAAAGAGATCAGGCGATATTCGTTTATCGCTCTGCTTGCTGTTATCGTATGTTATGCCGTACAGCACCTCTCCGTGCTGACGCATATCGTCACTATAGCGCTTAATGCGCTGTATCCTCTGCTGCTCGGCTGTGCTATTGCTTATTTGTTCAACATCATACTTGCATGGTTCGAGAGACATTATTTTCCAAAGACACGTGAAGGCTTCATCAGCTTTTCAAGGCGTCCTGTCTGCCTTCTGCTGTCATTCATAGCTGTTATCGCTATCATACTGCTGATACTAAAGATCGTAATCCCCGAGATAATCGCAGCTATTACCCTTATCTCGTCAAAAGTTCCGCCGCTGTTCAACGAGGCAAAGGATTACATTCTTCTGAAATTGCAGGAATATCCAAATGTCCAGAGCGAAGCACAGGAGATGTTCGATCAGTTCGACTTCAAGAGCCTTGACTGGGAGTCTATCATTAATAAGGTAATGACTCTCCTTCGTACCGGTGCTCTTGGCATCATCAGCTCGGCTGTGGGCATCATAAGCAGTTTCGCCGGCGCTGTCACTACCTTCGTTGTAGCACTCATCTTCTCTATCTACATACTGCTCCGTAAGGATAAGCTCCTCACTGACACAAGCAGAGTTCTGAATGCTTATGCAAGTGAAAAGACCAACAGACGCCTCCGCATCTTCTTCGGCACCGCTCATGATACCTTCCAGAGCTTCTTTATCGGTCAGTTCGTTGAGGCGATAATCCTCGGCTCTCTCTGCTTCATAGGTATGTCGATCCTGAAGCTGCCATACGCCGGAATGAGCGGAGTACTTGTGGGAGTTACTGCTCTTATCCCTATTGTGGGAGCTTTCATAGGTGCAGGCATCAGTGCTTTCATCATCGCTACAGAGAATCCTATGCAGGCACTTATCTTTATAATATTCCTCGTTATCCTCCAACAGCTTGAAGGTAACATCATCTACCCCAAAGTAGTGGGAGAATCCGTAGGTCTGCCCGGTATCTGGGTGCTTGCTGCCGTTACTGTAGGCGGCGGTCTGTTCGGTATCTTCGGTATGCTCATCGGCGTTCCGCTGGCAGCAACTATTTATAAGCTGTCCTTTGATACGCTTGAAGCTAAGGAAAGATCTATGGGTATTGCCGTTCCCGGAATCAGCTCCGGTGAAAAGAAAAAACAGGAGAAAAAGCTCCCCGATAAGAAGGCTGAAAAAAGCAAGCCCATAAAGTCTGCAAATTCCGGAACCGTCAAAAAATCCGGAAAGAAAAAGTAATTATAATAGTATCATGTGTCCCGGAGGCTTTCAGACTGAGCTCCCTGCTTTGTACGCACAGCATAAAAATCCCTATGGCAGAATATATTAAGCAATGAACTGGCTTCGCAATTAAAGCGGAGCCAGTTTTTCTTGAGGTGGATACACGGTGGTCGCAGAAGTAAATGTGGTCATCAACGATTCGCCGAGATTACTTGAATGTCTTTATCTTTGTTCTGTAAATACATTCTGTTTTGTGTTCTGATCACACTTGAGCCTGTGCTGTCTCCAACAGCTGACAAGGTGTTCGCTCAGACAACCTGCTAAAAGAGAAACTGAGTGGCTTAGGACAATAGCAATAAAGAAGTTTTTAAGGAAACATTGTAAGACAGGTACAGCAAGTTCCCTAATGGAACTAATACTAACCGCAAGCTCCCGGAAACGCTCTGTAAGCGTTTCTGAGGGCTTTTTCTTTTCAGCGGTCAGTTTTCCGCTCCGCAGTTCACAAATAGTTGATCGGTGGAGCAATAGTGAAAAAGCAGAAATAGTTTTTTCTTTTAGCAGAATTGCTATATTGACACTGAATGTTTAATAATGGTATAATAAAACAAATAGTATACGGAGGTGTAAAATGTTTTTAGTCAAAAATACTCTTGCAGTGTGTCTGTCAGCAGCTATGATACTCCAGATCGTGCCTACCATGGCTGCTCACAGCGCTCAGGTCAGTCCGAACATTGAAACCGTTGACGGACTGACCTATCAGTATCTCCCCGATACGCCTGAGAAAGGCGAATGCTCCGTCATATCCATATATGACGACACTGAAACAAAATGCGTGACCTCACACTCTGCCGTAAGTATTCCCGAAAAGCTCTCAGATTACACAGTGACTGTCATCGGCGTTAACGATAATCCGGTCGCTTGTAACGACCCCGATGAACATATCCCACTTTCCACCATAGTATTCCCCAACACATTAAGAGAGCTTCACAAAAACGCTTTTCACGAAGACTACACCAAACAGCTTGAGACCATTTTTATCAACATCAGTGCCCTTGAACTTGTTGAGCCCGGTTCACTTGGATTCAGTCCCGCAATATCCAACGTCTTTGTATACGATCCTGTTGACAAGACTCACTATTCCACATCGGACGACATCGACAAATTCCGAAAGCTGGTCAGCATTGAGGACGTAAAGTTCCAGCCTGTGCCGGGCACAGAAAACTGCTTTTCGGTAAGCAGCAGTGAATTTGAAAAAAACAGGAATCTGAACGGAAAACTGGGATTCCTGGAAGAACTGGCATACTCCCCTTATGAGGAGAGAGTGGGGTATATGTATGCCAGGGAGATCGTCCGGAAGTACGGCTTCGATGATCCATGTCTGCCGAGACTCCAGAAGCTGGAAAAGATCTCAAACTTCGTCCTTACAAACACCCGCTACTCCAGACTCTGCTTCTATGACGAAGATCCGCAAAAATGTCAGACAACAGGAAAACTTGTCAATTCTCCCATTTCTGCTCTCGCCTTCCATTCGGCAATCTGCGGAGGCATAGCATTTGAATTCGATCTGCTGTGCAGGATCAGTATGGGTGATCATGTCGCTGAAAGAGATCACGATATCATCTGTGCCGCATTTCCGGGACATATCGCCAATGCCGTCAGACTTGAACATTCCGATGACGACAGCGGCTATTACATGATAGACAACACATTAAGAACATTCATGCAGGGCGAAGGAACAGGTCTGGCAGTGTATTCCGATCCGCTTGAAACATTTATGTATGACAGTCACGGTATTTATTCCGGTGAGCGTACATATGTGGAGCTTGCAAAAGAGCCGGATCTGTATCATGAAGGCATTTCTCTGGTATACATCCACGATGAAACACCGTTCCCCCTACATATCGAAATGAGTGAAAAAGGAACCGGCTGGACAAGCAGCTTCATCGACTGTATATCATACATGGAATCTTCTCCTGATATGTACCTTGAACAGCTCCCCACCACCAAATGCGGAGCTGCTGATCCACGGTATGAAGGTATGAAATTCTATGCCGATCCATCTAAGGAATATGAATTCAGGATCTCAGACTCTGATGGCGAATACATCTTCAGCGGTGAAGGCGAACACAGGTTCACTCTTGGGAACACTGAACTGGTGTGTTATATTTCCAGGATACCTTACAACACTGAGACTCCATACGGCACGCTCATCCCGCACACTGCATACGATGATTACCTGGACGTTGTCATAAAACCCGTCAGCAATGATATTATGTACGGCGATGCAAACTGCGACAACAAGATCTCCGTTGCAGACTCTGTAGCTGTTCTGCAATACATACTCAGCAGAAACAAGTATTCTCTGTCAGATAAGGGAATGATAAACGCCGACTGCTGCAACATAGGCGACGGCATAACCGGCAGCGATGCAATTGCGATACAGATGCTTGATGCAGGTGTTATCGAAAGCCTGCCTATAGCCGATATAGGCAGTATATGATACTCTGCCGCACTCAGTGCCTACTTGCTGCCTTTAATGGCAGGATCAGCATGATCTCCGGCAGAGCGATCGTTATTCAGAAGGATTACTCAGATATTCTGTAAATGCCTGGTGATCATTTCTGCTATTTCTCCGATCAAAAAAATCACCCTTCCGATCTATACGGAAGGGTGAGCTTTTGTTTATTCAGCAGTAAATAATAACTCTTTCAGGATCAAGCCATACCAGCTGTGATGATAGCCATTTTGTATACTTCATCAGCGTTGCAGCCTCTTGAAAGGTCATTGATCGGAGCGTTGAGTCCCTGAAGGATAGGACCGTAAGCCTCGTATCCGCCAAGTCTCTGAGCGATCTTATAGCCGATGTTTCCAGCCTCGATAAGGGGGAAGATAAATGTATTTGCCTGTCCTGCTACCTTTGAATCAGGGCACTTTGTCTTTGCTACCTCTGCGGATACAGCAGCATCAAACTGGAACTCGCCGTCAATAACGAGATCGGGATCAAGCTGACGTGCCTCGATGACCGCATCGTGGCTGAGCTGTACTGTACCTCCCTTGCCTGAGCCGTATGTTGAGAAGCTCAGTACTGCTACCTTAGGATCAATACCAAAGAAATCAGCAGTTCTTGCAGTCTCTACCGCAACCTCAGCAAGCTGTCTTGCAGCGCTGAGAACAACATTGCCGTCCTTGTCAAGTCTGTCTGTATAGCCGAGGTTGATAGCACAGTCGCCCATAGCTATCTTTTCCTCCTTGCCATCCTTCTCTCTGAAGAGAATGAATGAGGAGCTTACGAGGTTTGAACCCTTCTTGGTCTTGATGATCTGGAGAGCAGGTCTAACTGTGTCTGCTGTGGAATATGTAGCACCGCCGAGAAGAGCGTCAGCCTTGCCAGCCTTTACAAGCATTGTGCCGAAGTAGTTGGACTTCTTCAGTGCTGCTCTTACCTCTTCCTCAGTCATCTTGCCCTTTCTCAGCTCTACCATCTGAGCTACAAGAGCATCCATTTCAGGATAGGTCTCAGGATCAACGATCTCAGCTGCGTCGATATTGAAACCGCCGGCAGCAGCTGCTGCCTTTACGTCATCGACGTTGCCGCAGAGTACTACTCCCATAAGTCCCTCTTTCAGAAGTCTGTCAGCAGCAGAGAGGATACGGTTATCTGTTCCCTCTGTAAAAACGATAGTCTTCTTTGCAGACTTTAAATTTGCAATGAGCTTGTCAAACATTCCCATGTTGATATACCTCCAATATATTTAATATATGCTTATTATATCACACCGTCTGTGATATTTCAATACCCTGTCTGAATTTTTTAGACTTATAATGATCTGATCCTCATCTGAGCCGTCCCGGATCCCACGGCGGTAAAAAGTTGTGTCCCTCTGCCGTCCTGCGGAAAAATACACAAAATATTGTTTTTTCCTTGACCTTTTACAGATAATGGTGTAAAATAATAGTATATGATCTTGCCGGATGAAAGAATCATCCGGTGCATAGGAAAAGACCTTTACAGGGGAAGAAAATGAAAAAAAATATAATATCTATCCTTGCGGCAGCTGCTCTGTTAAGTCTGACCGGCTGCTCAGAACTGAATATCTCTAATGAGACTCAGCTGAAGACTTTCCTGGAGGACCGCTACAACAAAGACTTTACCTACATCCGCACGATGACCATAAGCGACGGTACATACAACAGCTCCGACAGGTGTTATGTATACCGTGACGACAGCGGCATCGAATGCCATGCCTACTTCGACTACGATAACGAGAAACTGAGCTACGTAATAACAGAGGACTATGAAGTCGCCTATCTGAAGGCTCACCCTGAGCTGCTCAGCGAGTTCGACGGCATTGGTTCTTCCCGTGAATCATACTACACCAACAGCGATGTCTTCGTGAACACATATGTATACAAGATATACTTTGATTCCTATGACAGCATAGCTTCTGTAGTGACTGCTGCCGCCGGTGCTATCGACCGCATACCGCCTATCAATCCTAATGAAACTGTGTATATGACTCAGAAGATCACCGTTTCAAGTCAGCAGCCACAGGTCTGGTTCGTTCAGAGCGGTACGGATATTGCCTGCGGACGCACACTTGGATTCCGTCTCGGAAGAGAATCTGATAATACCGTCCAGGGAGTCATTGACGATGTGCAGCACTCCTATAACTACGATATATCCGGTTATACACCTGATGTGCCTGTCTATCAGGAACCTGAATATCAGGAGCCTGAATACCAGGAACCTGAATACCAGGAGGAGCAGTACCCGGGTGACCAGTGGCAGGACAATGACCAGAGCTACGGCGACGGCGAGGTATACTACGACTGGCAGTAAGCATTATCACTGCATAATACGGCTTTACAAGGCTCTCCGATATTTCCGGGGAGCCTTTGCTGTGAAAAAATTTCCGGAAATTTATAGCCAGCTATTGCAATTCATCCTTTCATGTGTTATAATAATAACAAGAGCGATTTTTCGCTTAAATGTTATATCAGGAGGAATCTCAATATGTTAGTTTCAGCTACAGAAATGCTTCAGAAGGCAAGAGCCGGCAAGTATGCAGTTGGTCAGTTCAACATCA
>DNLQ01000011.1 GCA_003488415.1 Ruminococcus sp.
CCTCGTGGCTCCCCCCTCCTTCCCTCACATCCCTATCTTGTCAGCTTTTATTTCTTTAGTCCGGAGTCGTCAGATAAACGGCTATCGCACGGGTGGTCTGGCTGTTTGGGTTAGGTAGAATAGTTGCCGGTAGTTTTGCTGTTGTGGCGGTGTGTTTTGGCTGCCGGTGGTTTTGCCGCCGGAGTCCCACTAAGCCGGATAACGCCTTGCAAGTGAAGGCGTCCCTGATAAAACTATGTTTTTTTACGCTCTGTAATGAACGCAGAGCATCCATTATATTTTTCCAATGTGATAACACAGAGAACGGAGGTCTCCGCTTGAAGGACAATAATTCCGCTATATGCGCCATAAGCTCCCTTATCGGCAGCGGCAGGCTCGCTTACGTCCGCAGCTTCGGCTGTCAGCTCAACGTCTCCGACGGAGAGAAGATAAAAGGTCTGCTGCAAAAAGCCGGCTACGGCTTTACAGAGGACGAGGCTGCCGCCGACCTTATCATACTCAATACCTGTGCCGTCAGGGAATCCGCTGAGGACAGAGTCTTCGGCATCGTTGGCAGCATGAAGAAGCTCAAGGAACAGAAGCCCTCACTTATCATCGGCATCGCCGGATGTATGACCGCTCAGAGCCATGTGGCTGAGAAGATAAAACGCTCCTACCCGCAGGTGGATTTCGTTATCGGCACTTCTGCCATAAACGCTCTGCCGGACCTTCTGCTGAACTCCCTCAGAGGAGGCGGCTTTTCTGCCGACATCTCAGAATATGACGACTTCTCCGAAGCCGCAGAACAAGTGCGTGAGAGCAGCTTCAAGGCAAGCGTCCCCATTATGTTCGGCTGCAATAACTTCTGCACCTACTGCATAGTCCCCTACGTCCGGGGCAGAGAGAGAAGCAGACGTGCAGATGATATAGTCAGCGAGGTCAGCAAGCTGGTTTCCCAGGGATATAAGGAGATAATGCTCCTGGGACAGAACGTGAACTCCTACGGAAATGACCTCAGCGACGGAACGTCCTTCCCCGGTCTGCTGCACAGGATAAACAGCATCCCCGGTGACTTCATCATACGCTTCATGTCCTCACACCCAAAGGACGCTTCTCCGGAGCTGATAGATGCCATATTCTCCTGTGACAAGGTGGCAAAGCATCTGCACCTCCCCTTGCAGAGCGGCAGCAGCGAAGTCCTCAGACGCATGAACCGCCGGTACGATATCGGGCGCTATATGAGCATCGTGGATATGATCCGCAGCCGTGATCCGGATTTCTCCCTTACCACCGACCTGATAGTGGGCTTCCCCAACGAGACTGCGGAGGAGTTCGGGGAGACTCTTGAGGCTGTCAGACGTGTGAGATACGACAATATCTACTCCTTTATCTACTCTAAGCGCTCAGGCACTAAAGCTGCGGATATGGAAGACATTGTCTCAGAGGAAGAAAAAGGAAAGCGTATGCGAACTCTGCTGGAGGTGCAGCGTGAAGTCTCCACCGAGCACTACAAGCGCTTTATAGGCAGGACTCTCCGTGTACTGGTGGACGGAGAAGCAAAAAAACGTCCGGGATTTATGACCGGAAAAAGCAGCGAGTTTATAATCACCGAGTTCCCCGGAGACTCTTCGCTTGTGGGAAAGTTCGTGGACGTAAAGATCACAGGCTCAATGAACTGGGCTGTAACCGGTGAAATAACGGAGGTATAACTATGAAAAGGATCTTACCTGTAGCTCTTGCAGCTATGGTTCTTGCAACAGGCTGTCAGGGCATTGAAACCGAAACAAAATCAGAGAAGATACAGATGCTCTCCCCCTCGGGGAATTCATGGACATGGGATTCGGAAGATCTCAGAAATGAAGTGGATGCGGCTTACAAGGACAAGATAACATACCTGATCGACAGGCTCGCCGCAAAGATAAAGAAGGAGGACGAGCATGGTCTAACTCCCGAGGAGATAGCTGAATTCCAGAGTGAGAAGGATGCAGACGGCAACCTTATCTACAATCCCTATAACTTTGTCGATATACTCTTTACTGTATTCGATATCGACAAGGACGGTATGCCTGAGCTGCTCACTATCTACGGCACTACCATGGACGACAAGCAGATGGGCGTGTACACCTACTCCGGCGGCGATGTGAAGACCATTACCGAGGACGCAGACGCAATAAGGACTTACTTTGCTGCCGATGTGTCCACAGGTCAGCTCGCCTGCGTCAAGGGCGGCGGCAGCGGAAGCGCAAGCATCGTGTGGTACGGTATAGGCAAGGACGGCGGTCTTGAGGAGATCAGGAATACCGGAGAGATAACCTACGCAGAGAACGAGAAGTTCGAGGACACTATGACTGAGAACAACGTCTCCTGGCTGGGATTCACCGAGTTCTACGGCACCGATAATACCTGGCTGATAAGCTACCCGGACGGCGTTTACAAAATGGAAGAGGTAAAGGACAATAACGGCGAGAAGGTTGGCTATGACTACAGCTACTTCGAGGAACAGTTAGGCTGAACGAGGTGAGCTATGCCAAGATTCTTCACCAATGAGATCGACGAGAACAATATCACGCTCACCGGCAGCGATGCCCGCCATATCGGACGCTCACTGCGGATGAAGCCCGGTGAGCCGGTGACTGTCTGCTGCTGCGGCATCGACTACAACTGCGTCATCGACCGCATTACCGGCGAGGATGTCTTCCTGCGGCTGCTGGAGAAAGTCCCCTGCGCCGCCGAACCGGACATCGAGCTGACTCTGTTCCAGGCTGTACCAAAGCTGGACAAGCTGGAGTTCATTATCCAGAAAAGCGTTGAGCTGGGCGCTGCACGGATAGTGCCCGTACTCACACGGCGCTGTATCTCACGTCCGGATCCCAGGGACTTCGCCAAGAAGCTGCCCCGTCTGAACAAGATCGCCGAGGAAGCTGCAAAGCAGTCCGGCAGAGGCATCATCCCTGAGGTCACGGATATGGTGAGTCTCAGACAGATGCTGGGTATGATAAAATCAATTGACAAAAATATACTGCTCTACGAGGAACAGGGCGGGTGCTCCTTCGGTGAGGTCGGACTCTCCGGGATCCGCAGTGCTTCGCTGATAATCGGCAGTGAGGGAGGCTTCGACAAGGAAGAAGCAGAGGCAATTACTGCTGCCGGAGCGGAACAGGTCTGGCTCGGAAAACGCATTCTTCGTTGTGAAACTGCACCAATTACTGCCATATCAATTTTGATGTTTTTAACAAATAATATGTAAGGTGTTGAAATTAACAAAATAGTGTGGTATAATAGTTTTATGGCAGCCGGAGCGGTCGCAAGCGTCTCCGCAGTGAGCTGTACCTAAACATTCTTGCGAAGAAAAGAGGAGTTATTTAAAATGAACAAGATAATATTTGGCCTTCTCGCTGCTGGCGCAGGTGTTGCACTTGGATATTTAGCTGCAAAGTCACAGAATAACGAGCCGGATTACGATGACGATATTTATGATTACCCCGATCCTTACGATGAGGACAGTGTAGACTTCGAGATCAATGACTCCGCTGTTGAGGATGCTGCTGAGAATATCGCTGACGCTGCTGAGGACGTTGCTGATGCAGCCGCTGACGCAGTTGAGGATATCGCTGACACAATAAAGGATGCAGCTGACGATATTACCGGCTAAGATCAACCACCACGGGGACGCTTCGGTGTCCCCGTACTTTTTTTCAGTGCAGCGCCGCCTTTGTCACATTTGCACGTTTTATGCTGTGGATATTTGTGCATACATACAAAGTGTGTGTGTTCCCCTTGACATTTTGCCCCCGCTTTGATATAATATAAAAGCTGTCTGAAGCGCACTTGCAAAGTGAGCATCAGTAAGCCTCAGATATATCATGCCGAGGCGTAGCTCAGTTTGGTAGAGTGCTTGGTTTGGGACCAAGATGCCGCAGGTTCGAGTCCTGTCGCCTCGACCACTTTCGATAGCTTCTGAAAAAAATTTCAGAAAACACTTGACAAGCAGTCAGGTTTGTGATATAATATTTAAGTCAGTGAAGCTGGTGTAGCTCAGTTGGTAGAGCAGCTGATTTGTAATCAGC
>DNLQ01000198.1 GCA_003488415.1 Ruminococcus sp.
GATAGAAGTCCTGCACCTGCTCCGGACGGATATGATTGTCCCTGAGGAACAGCGCAAGCTCTATGGCTTCATTAAGGGTACTTCCGGGGTGGGATGACATAAGGTACGGCACAAGGTACTGTTCCTTGCCCACTCCCTTGGTTATCTCGTAAAACCGCTTCTGAAAGGCTTTATAAGCCTCAATATGGGGCTTTCCCATTTTATCCAGCACCGCTGCCGAGCAGTGCTCCGGTGCTACCTTTAGCTGTCCGCTTACGTGATGCTTTATCAGCTCCCGGAGAAATTCCTCGTCCTTGTCCTCCATAAGGTAGTCGTAGCGCAGACCTGAGCGTATGAACACTCTTTTCACTCCCTTGACCTTGCGTATCTTCCGGAGCATTTCAAGATATTCACGATGTTCAACCTTCAGCGCCGGACACGGCTTCGGTGCAAGGCACTTCTTTCCCTGACAAAGTCCGCTTTTCAGCTGCTTGTCACAGGAGGGACGGCGAAAATCCGCTGTAGGGCCTCCCACATCATGTATGTAGCCCTTGAAGTCCGGCATCTGCGTTATACGATCTGCTTCGGCAAGCACTGAGTCCTGGCTGCGTACTGTTATACGCCTTCCCTGGTGGAGCGCTATGGAGCAGAAATTGCAGTATCCGAAGCATCCTCGGTTGTGAGTGATCGAGAAGCGCACTTCCTCTATTCCCGGGACTCCGCCAAGAGCTTCATAGGAAGGGTGGTATGTACGGGTATACGGCAGAGCGTATATGCGGTCAAGCTCCTCAGTAGCAAGACTCAGTGCCGGAGGGTTCTGCACCAGCATGAGCTTGCCGTGGCGCTGAATCACGGTCTTGCCGTAGACCTCATCCTGCCAGTCGTACTGTATCTTTGTAGCCTTGGCATACTCTCTCTTGTTGTCACGCACCTGCTCGAATGAAGGACACTGTGCCGCTCCGATAGGTGTGTTCACAGGCTCGGTGAGATAGCATGTGCCTCTCACGTCGGTAATGGAGCTTACCGGCTCACCTGCGGCAAGCCTTGTACAGATCTCCTGTATCTGATGCTCGCCCATGCCGTACATCAGAATGTCAGCACCGCTGTCAAGAAGTACAGACGGACGGACTGCATCGTCCCAGTAGTCATAGTGCGCAAAGCGGCGGAGTGATGCCTCCAGTCCGCCTATAAGCACCGGCACGTCACTGTAGCACTCCTTCAGCTTCTTCGTGTACACGATCACTGCACGGTCAGGACGCTTTCCTCCGACTCCACCTGCGGTATAGGCATCATCGGAACGCTTTCTCTTTGCGGCGGTGTAATGTGCCACCATGGAGTCGATGTTGCCTGAGGTTACAAGAAATGCATACCTCGGCGCTCCGAAGCGTCTGAAATCGTGGTCTGTATGCCAGTCAGGCTGTGAGATCACGCCTATGGTAAATCCCATGGACTCGATCAGCCTTGTGACTATAGCCGCACCGAAGCTGGGATGGTCTACGTATGCGTCACCGGTAATGTATATGAAATCGAACTGCTCTATACCAAGCTCGTCCATTTCCTTTCTTGTGGTAGGCAGAAAGCCTTCGTACATATTATCACCTCAGAGCAGGATCCTCCTGCGTATACCGTCAGTCATGTTTTTCGTCTGTTTTACATATCGCCCATTCTTCTGAGCTTCCAGTCGTCAAACTGCATCTTGGACATGAGTACCTTACGTGGTTTGGCTCCCTCACTCTCTCCTACTATACCCATTTCCTCCAGTTCGTCAACTATACGTGCAGCACGGGCATACCCCAGCTTCAGCTTGCGCTGCAGCATGGAGGTGGAGAGCTGTCCTGCGTTGACAGCTACCTCTGCCGCACGCAGTACAAAGTCCTCGTCACTGCCGGGATCAACACTGATCTCGCCGCCGGATTCTCCCTTGCTCTGTGGAGTGTAGCTCTCTACTGCTGCAACTATGCTGTCATCGTATTCGCTCGACTGCTGAGCCTTTATGAATTTCAGAGTCTCGTTTATATCCCGTGTGGAAGCAAAGCATCCCTGTACTCTCACAGGCTTTCCGATGCCTATAGGCATATACAGCATATCACCGTTACCCAGCAGTTTGTCCGCTCCGCCCATATCTATAATGGTACGTGAATCCACCTGCGACATTACAGACAGTGCGATACGGCTGGGAATGTTTGCCTTGATAAGACCGGTGATAACGTCTGTGGTGGGACGCTGTGTAGCAACTACAAGGTGCATACCTGCGGCACGTCCCATCTGCGCAAGACGGCAGATAGAGTCCTCTACCTCCTTGCCTGCAACAAGCATCATATCTGCCAGCTCATCGATGAAGATGACTATCTGTGGCATGAACTTTATCTCATCGTCCTCCTCGGCAAGCTCGTTGTAGCTGCGGAGGTCGTTTGCTCCCACCTCGGCAAAGGCGTTGTAGCGGCGCATCATCTCGTTGACCGCCCAGTTCAGCGCTCCGGCAGCCTTCTTCGCTTCCGTGACGATGGGGATGAGCAGATGAGGGATACCCTCGAATATCTTGAATTCTACTATCTTCGGATCTATAAGTATTATCTTTACCTCGTCCGGACGGGCATTGTAGAGTATGCTCATGATTATGGAACGGGTGCAGACTGACTTACCGGAGCCGGTAGTTCCGGCGATTATAACGTGGGGCATCTTGGCGATGTCTCCCACAATGCACTTTCCGGTGATGTCCTTGCCTACTGCAAAGGTCAGCTTGCTGCTTGAGCTGCCGAACTCGGAGGAAGACAGTATCTCACGGAGCGTTACAATGTCCTTATGGTCGTTCGGAACTTCGATGCCCACGGCTGCCTTACCGGGGATAGGTGCTTCAAGACGGACTCCCTGAGCAGCAAGGCTGAGGGCGATGTCATCTTCAAGTCCACGTATCTTGGATACCTTTACTCCTGCACCGGGCTGTATCTCGTAACGGGTTATGGAAGGTCCACGGTAGATGTTGCGTATCTTTACCTCTACGCCGAAACTCTTGAGGG
This sequence comes from Ruminococcus sp., assembly GCA_003488415.1. Taxonomy (GTDB): domain Bacteria; phylum Bacillota; class Clostridia; order Oscillospirales; family Ruminococcaceae; genus Ruminococcus. The sequence goes on from DNLQ01000198.1 coordinate 2,997, forward strand.
TATTGACTATGGTATCTGCCTTCTCACGCATCTCCGCTGCTGCTGCCGCACTGTTGGAACGGTTATCCGGAAGCGTCAGAAGATCAAGTCCGGGGAGTATGTAAAGAGGTGCAGCAGGCTCCGGCGGAAGCTCCTCCTCCGGCTCAGGCTCTGTCTCTATCACAGCATCGTCATCCTTTCCGGCAGCTCGGTTGATAAGGATATCCAGTGCATCGTCCTCGTTGATCGCAGGTGCTGTATTCTTCTTCCCGGGAGATGTCTTCTCCATGAAGGCAGGTACAGGTTCTTCGTCCGGAAGAGGTACATCCAGCACAAAGCCGTTCTCGTCAGGGACTCCGCGGGTACTTACGTCAGCAGGTACTTCCTCTGCCGGCGGCGGAGGTATCACCTTCCTGCGGCGCTTTCTCGGCGGCGGATCCATTCCCAGCATGGCAAACGCCTCGGCATCGGCTGCATAATCGGGATCGTCCTCGTAGAGATCATCCTCAGCAGACCGGCTCACGGGATCAGGCTCTTTCTCCGGTACGGGATCTATTGTTTTTTCAGGTGCATTCTCGGGCTCGTAAAGTACATCCTCTTCATCATCCTTGCCTTCATAGCCGTACTCAAAATCACCGCCCATGATGACACTGTGGAGTCCGTCAAGGCTCTTGCCCATGAACACGAAGGGTGTCTTCAGCTTATCAAAGAACTGCACTATACCCTGTCCGGTGAGCAGGAGTATGAAAGTGAATATACCAAGCACCGATACTATCCTTGCACCGACCTTTCCCAGGAGCTTCAGCAGCAGTCCGGCGATCGGTATGGAAACGACTCCGCCGCCCTTCAGTTCCTTTCCCTGATCGAATACTGCCTTCAGAGTTCCGCCGACTCCTTCTCCGGGCAGCTCACCCACCAGGAATATCTGTACCGCAGAGCTGATTACAAAGGTCAGCAGTATTCCCCAGCGAGCCCTTATGGTCACATCGTCATTATCCTTCTCTCTTCCGATTATCACAGAGGTCATGATGAGAGTAACGGGAGTTATCCATACTGATACTCCGAACAGTCCCAGCAGAAAGTTATGTACTACCCTCCAGCCGGCTGTACCGGGTATCACTGCCATCAGAGCTATAAGTATCCCGACCGAGAAAAGCGCAACCGACACTGCCCGGTTCTTTTCACTCAGTGTACCGGAATTCTTTTCCTCCGGCTCCAGATACTCCGGCTTTTCGTGTATCTGTCCATTCTTGTATTTCTTTTTCGGCTTCGTCTTTTTCTTCGCCTCTGCCATTTCCTGTCTCCTTTCGTTCTCAGCGCCGGGGCGAGCCTGCGCCCGCCCCTTCGCCGTCCTTTATCTGTATCTTGATCCTTTTTCTTCTATAAGTCCGTAAAGGCAGTCCAGAGCGTCCCCAAGACCTCCAAGCCTGTCGATAAGTCCAAGCTCTACCGCCTTTTCGCCCTCAAGTACAGTACCCACATCAAGGACAAGCTCCTCGGTGTTCATCATCATACTGCGGAAAACATCGCCGTCTATACGGCTGTTCTCAGTCACAAAGCGGACTATCCTGTCCTGCATACGTGTAAAATACGACAGAGTCTGCGGGACTCCAAGCACCGTTCCGTTCATGCGTACAGGATGAATGGTCATGGTTGCGCTGGGTACGATGAAGGAAACATCCGCACATACAGCAAGCGGTACACCTATGGAATGACCTCCGCCCACCACAAGGGATACCGTCGGCAGCTTCATTCCTGCTATCAGCTCCGCTATGGCAAGTCCTGCCTCCACATCTCCGCCTACGGTATTGAGTATCATCAGCAGTCCTTCGATGCTCCTGTCCTGCTCAGCCTCTGTGAGCGCAGGGATGATATGCTCATACCTTGTAGTCTTGTTCTGTTCGCTGAGTACATAATGCCCTTCGATCTGTCCTATAACAGTCAGAGTACGTATACTGTGCAGACAGTTCATGGCTGTGACCTGTCCGGTCTTGCTTTCAAGCTCGGCATCTGCGAGCTGACCGTCAGTCTCACTGATCTTATCCTTTTCTTTCTTCATTTGTATACCTCCGGAATGATGTACCGGCATATGCCGCAGAGCAGTCTTTGCCGATCTGTCTCCGGTATATTCTCTGCCGTTTTCATATGGGTATACATATTAATTTTATATCATTTCCGGAATAAAGTCAATACAATACGTTCTTTAAAATATTTATATAACAGTAAGACTCAGAAAGCAGCTCCGGACACTGAACTGCGATACAGGAGCTGCGGACAGCCCTTTATCCGCATTGTTTCGCACCATCCCGCATTTCATCCGTCCGGTCTTAATATACGCCGGTTTTGCCCATTTGTAAAGTTTTGCGGCAAATCCGGCAAAAAAGTCACAATTTGAGCAATAATTGATCAATTATCATCAAAAAGGACAGTACCGTGCGAAGAATCGCATCAGTACTGTCCTTTTTCAACAGGTCATTATTACGCTCAGAAACGGAAGTCTCTCTCTCCGTTCCTTATGCGGTCAAGGTAGCCAAGTGCCTTCTCACGGCGCTTGGGATCAGGTACTTTCTGTATCTCACGGTCGATGAGAGCCTCGCCCACCTTCTTGGTCTCAGGGCTTGCGTAGTCCTGGAGGTACTCCTGAAGAGTGAGAAGTGCATTAGGATGACAGCAGTTCTGTATCTGTCCCACTTTACAGAGAGCCATGAAACGGTCGCCGGTACGTCCCTCACGGTAGCAGGCAGTGCAGAATGACGGGATGTAGTCCATATCCATAAGCCACTTCACTACCTCGTCCAGTGAACGCTGGTCGGATACGTCGAACTGCTCGGTATCGTGAGGTCTCTCCTCGGGAGTGTAGCCTGCATAGCCGCCTACGGAAGTCCTCGAACCGCCGGAGATCTGTGAGATGCCCAGCTTCATTACCTTCTCACGGCAGGTCTCGTTCTCACGGGTGGAGATTATCATGCCGGTGTAGGGTACTGCGATACGGATACAAGCGATTATCTTTGCAAAGGTATCATCGTCGATACTGTTATCGAATACGTTGGGATCTATATCAGATGCCTTCTTGACTCTGGGTACGCTGATCGTGTGAGGTCCTACACCGTGGACTGCTTCAAGATGCTCTGCGTGCATAAGAAGTCCGGCAAACTCATAGCGGTACATATCAAGTCCGAACAGTACTCCGAGTCCTACATCGTCGATACCGCCATCCATAGCTCTGTCCATAGCCTCGGTGTGGTATGCGTAATTGTGCTTCGGTCCTGCCGGATGGAGCTTCTCGTAGCTCTCCTTGTGATAGGTCTCCTGGAACAGGATATATGTTCCTATGCCTGCATC
>DNLQ01000128.1 GCA_003488415.1 Ruminococcus sp.
CGGATTCGTCAGTAAATCTGGCTATCGCACGGGTGGTCTGGCTGTCAGGGTGGTTTGGTTTGGTCGCCGGTGGTGTTACCGTCGGGGTTATGTGGTATTGTGCCGGGGTGGAGTGTGACAGTAGGTTTCCCGTCAGTTCATCGCAAACACCGGGACTCTAAATGGACTTTCAGCGGAGTCCGGAGACTGCGGCACATTCTTGACTTCACGGCAGAGGCGTGATACAATAAGATAAAAGATATATTCAGTAGGGAAGGTGAGGACTATGAAAAAGCTGCTTCCGATACTTATGATGCTGACCGCACTGGCTTCATGCAGCGGAAATGACGGTAAGAAACCGGATACACAGGAGACTTCTCCGGCTGCATCCGCCGCTGCGTCCGGGACATCCGTTGTTACTGAAGCGGAGACCGGAGCTGAGTCCGGAACAGAGACTAAAACTGAGACCGTAGCTGAGACTAAGGCTGCAAAGACCTCTGCCGCTGCGGAAAAGAGCTCTGCTGCGGGGGAGACCGGAACTGCCGCTGACGAAAAAGCTGCGGCTGAGACCGCTGCTGCACCGGCTGAGGAAGTCCCTTATGCCGGAGATACTCCCGTTCTGGGAGATGACGCTGCACAGAACGCTCCGGTTCCTTCCGGAGTGCCGGCTGAGAGGACAGAAGCTCCGGACAGTAAGGCTGATTTTGAGGACGGTGCGGTAATGCTGCCGGAGATCCCTCTGTGACATGATTTTCGTGAAAATATCAAAAATCTCTTTACTATTCAGGAAAGATGTGTTATAATATACATATTAAGGATGCGGCGGTTTGCGGCGCTGTCATCCGGAGCATAATAAAAATAAGCGTATTTTCAGCGGCAGAGTGCGGAGTGTGCGGAAGATACTGACGTTATGACCGGATAAGAGCGGCGATCTGCTTATTCGCCAGATCACATGAAAGGTACGGTGTACAATGAAAGCAGATAAATACGCAGTAAAGGGCGGCAAAAAGACGGATATCCGCAAGCTGCCTACAAACAGCAAGGATGACGGAGTTGACAAGGAAGAAATAATCGCCAGGTATGAAGCAAATAAGGCGGAGATCGCACTGCTCCAGGATAAGTTCTACGCCGACGGCAGAGAGGGCATCATCATCGTGATACAGGCTCTGGACGCTTCCGGAAAGGATTCTGCTATAAAGAACGTGTTCAGCGGCATCAATCCTCAGGGTGTTGTGGTACATTCATACAAGTCTCCCACTTCTGAGGAGCTTGCACACGATTACCTCTGGCGCATTCACCGTGATGTGCCGAGGCGTGGAGAGATAGCTATATTCAACCGCAGTCACTATGAAGACCTCGTTACAGTGCGGGTGGAGAACATCAAGCCACATTATCATATGTCCGACCGCATCATCGGCAAGGACGACAAGACATTCTTTGCAGAGCGCTGCGAGCAGGTGAACAACTTCGAGCAGTACCTCTACGAGAACGGCTACCATATTATAAAGATATTTCTCCATGTATCCAAGGAGGAACAGGCTGCTCAGCTCCTGGAGCGTATAGAGCTGCCGGAGAAGAACTGGAAGTTCCGTTCGGACGACCTGAAGGTCAGGGACAAGTTCGATGCGTACCTGGACTGCTTCAACGATGTGATAAACAAGACCTCCACAAAGACAAACCCCTGGTACGTGCTTCCGGGCGACCAGAGGTGGTACACAAGATACCTGATAACAGAACTGCTGCTGGACACAATGAAGTCCTGCAAGCCGGAGTACCCGGAGCTGCCTGATGAGGAAAGGGCAAAGCTGGATGAGTGCAGAAGGGTGCTGAAGGAGGCGGTAAACTCCGCTGATGGCGGAAAGAATACTGATACAAAGAAAAAGGGCAAAAAGAAAAAAGAATGAGATACAGCCGGCAGGAAAGCTGACGGCAAGAAGGGTGAATTTGCGGCGGAGCATCCCCTGAGGTCATACCGTGGTGTTGCGGTCTCAGGGGAGGTGCTTCGTGCGCTTTTTTGTTTGCTGCTCATTTGTTGCGGTATAAATGAAAAATTTTTGTAAAGCCCTTGAAAAAAATGTCGAATGCTGTTATTATAAATAGGTGAGATGTTTATGAAAGGACGGATAGAATGGAGAAATTCATCAAGGCTTGCGTTTCGATACTGCCCAAGCCATTGCAGGACATCTATTATAAATATGAGGAGAAGTGGCTGTATCTGGTGTTCGGAGCTCTTACCACAGTTATCAGCTTCCTTACCGCCGGATTTGCTGTATGGGTGCTGAATAAGTGGGGCGGCTTCGACAAGAAGGCTGTCAGCGACATCAGTACTGTAGTATCATGGGTATGTGCCGTGACCTTCGCCTATGTAACAAACAGACTGTGGGTGTTCGAGTCCCATGCAAAGGGAGCTAAGGAGCTTGCAGGCGAGGCAGCATCTTTCTACGGCGGACGTGTGTTCACCCTGGCTGTAGAGTGGGTTATGATGAGACTCGGCTATGCTGTGATAGGCATAAACTACTGGGTAATGAAGGTGATCGCCAACATCGTGGTGCTGATACTCAATTACGTTATCAGCAAGCTGGTGGTATTCAGAAAGAAGAACAACGTTCCGGAGTCCGCTGCGGCAGATGAAAAGAACGGTTGATATAGGCGGCGTCAGCATACCGCAGACAGCAGTCCTTGCGCCTATGGCAGGCGTGGCTGACCGTGCCTACAGACTGATGTGCCGGAAGTACGGTGCTGCCATGGTCACGAGCGAGATGGTCTCCGCCAAGGGGATAGTCTACAGTGACCGCAAAACTGCGGAGCTTTGCACCGTTACGGACGAGGAAAGGCCAATGGCGGTACAGCTCTTCGGCAGCGAGCCGGAGTTCATGGCTAAGGCTGTGGATATAGTGCTCAGATACTCGCCGGACATCATTGATATCAACATGGGATGCCCCGTGCCTAAGGTGGTGAACACCGGCGCAGGCTCCGCACTGATGAAGGATATCGACCTTGCGGCGGGGGTATGCGAAGCGGCTGTGAAGGCTGCCGGGGACACTCCTGTCACAGTGAAGATACGAAGCGGCTGGTCACACAGCGAGATGACTGCTCCGGCAATGGCAAAGGCGCTGGAGAATGCAGGTGCGGCGGCAGTAGCCGTCCACGGAAGATCAAGGGATCAGTTCTACAGCGGCGAGTCTGACAACAGCGTGATACGTGCAGTGAAGGAGACTGTGAGGATACCGGTCATCGGAAACGGCGATGTTACGGACTTTGCCTCCTGTCAGGCTATGTACCGTGAAACGGGCTGCGACCTGGTGATGGTGGGCAGGGGGAGCTACGGCAACCCGTTCATATTCCGTGAGATAGCTTCCGGCATTGCCGGGGAGATATGCGCTCCCCCTTCACTTGAAGAGAAAATGTCGGTCATGATGGAGCATATAAGGCTTATGCTTTCACTGAGTGAGAAGCCGGAGGAGCTTGCCATGCACGAAGCCCGCAAGCACGCCGCCTGGTACATGAATGGTCACTACGGCTCGGCTAAGTTCCGGGGACGCTGCTATCAGCTATCCTCCTATGCTGAGGCTGAAGCCCTTGCTGACGAGTTTATACAGCTCCAGAGATCAAGAGAAAATTGTTGATTTAAGCTGTATTCGGAATATTATACAAAAAAATCGAAAAAACTTTGTGTAATGTCACAAAGTGCCGGATTGTCAAACTGACGAAGCCGAAAAATGCCGATTTTTCGGACTCCGACCAAGGGGCTTCACTTTCAGACTGATAAAACGGCTTGTATTTATTCATAAAAATCATACAAATTGTAATTGAAAAATAGAAAATCATATGATATAATAAAATTGTAAAGGAGCGTACTGCGCCCCTTTGCAGGCAGAGAGGAGAACAACATGAAGTTAAGAAAAGGACGTGCAGCCGCTGCACTGGCTCTTGCAGCCGCACTTATTGCATCAGTAGTGAGCTGTGCATCAAATGTTGTAGGAAATACCAATGATGAGCCTTCGGGGACTCAGGACGCTCAGGGAGGTCAGGATGACGGAAACACTGCTGAAGCCGCACCTACAGAAGCACCTACTGAAGAACCGACTACTCTGCCGCCGCCGGAGGATAAGCGTGTACACGTTACCGCTGCCGGCGACAACCTGATACACTATTCGGTATACAAGAACGCCGAACAGCTCGCCGGTCCGGGTGAGAACTTCGACTTCAAACCCATGTATGCCAACGTAAAGCCAATCGTACAGGCTGCCGATGTAGCCATTCTCAATCAGGAGACCATAATCTCACAGAGCAACGAGATAAGAGGTGCAAACGGCGGAGCTCTGCTGTTCAATTCACCTCCCGAGGTGGCTGACGCAGTTATAGACCTGGGCTTCGATGTGATCACAATGGCGAACAATCACCTGCTGGACTTCGGTGCAGATGCCCTTGAGGAGTCGATAAACTTCTGGAACCAGAAGGCTGCCGAGAATGATCTCACAGTGCTGGGCGCTTACCTTAACGAGGAAGATGCAAACAACATCCGTGTGCGTGAAGTCAACGGAATGAAGATCGCATTCCTTGCCTATGCCGAGCACATCAACGGCTTCTCCTTCCCGGATGATTCCTCGCTGAGAGTCATCATGAACTACGAAGAGGACGTCATCGAGAGACAGATCAGAGAGGCAAAGTCCATTGCGGACGCTGTTATTGTTTCCGCACACTGGGGAAATGAGGATACCATAATCGTGTCCGAGGACCGTGTGGAGCTTGCCAATAAAATGGTGAACTGGGGCGCTGATGTGATACTCGGATGCCATACCCATACCGCTCAGACTATGGAGTGGATCACCCGTGAGGACGGTACAAAAGGCTTTGTGTTCTATTCTATGGGCAACTTCATCTGCGCTCAGACCGACAACTTCAATGTCGTCGGCGAGATGCCGGACTTTGATCTTGTGCAGGACGGTGAAACAGGTGCGGTGACACTGGAGGATGTGGGCGTTATACCGACCATTGTACACTATGATGATGGTAATTTCTCTAACCTGCGCATCTACCCGTACAGTATGTACACACCCGAGCTTGCCGACAGTCACGGCCTTCCTTATGCTATCCCCCAGGGAACATATACAGACTTCGGCTGGGACGTTGTCAACCGCATCATTGACGACGCTATTCCAAAGGAATTTCAGAAGCTCGATAAATAAGGAAACTAATTCAAAAACTGTTCAGATACGGTTCTGAAAGGCTTATTTTGAATAAAATTTTCATTGTGCAATCCGTTCAAAAACGGACTCTATTGTTTAGATAAAGTACCAAAAACGATATAAACCTATTTACTTTTTCTGAGACCTGATATATAATAAAATCGTGAATAAATATAGATTATGGGATTTAGTACCCGGTCACGGCAGTGTGATCGGTCTTGTGTAAGACCGTTGCCGGAGACAGCTGAAGAAGGCTTCTCACGATCTTATTATCACAGCGGTTTCACACATACACCGGCAGCGCCGATTCGGACCCGGCTCTGCGGTGCTGGAACAAGATATAATAAAAGGGGCACCTGTTCCTTTGTTATATATAATTAATGAAGAAGGAGGAAAAAACATGAAGACAAACAAGATAGTCATCGGAGCTATGGCTGCTGCGATGCTCTCACTCTCAGTCTGCTCTTTTATCCCGGCTGTTGCTGCTGACGATACAGTGCAGATAACCGTTAGCAATGAGACGGCAAAGGCAGGAGGGGACTTTGAGGTGAAAGTGTCTGTGGCCGACATTCCGGCTGCTGGAATTCAGTGTCTCAACTTCGGACTGGAGTTCGACAGCTCACTGATCTCCATCGACTCTATTACACCTGGAGCTGCTACTAAGACAGGAGCAGACAGTGCAGATTCAACTGCATCTATGCTTCCTATGTTTAATTACTTCAGTGAAGGAGAGGGAGTAGTCAGCGTAATGTGGTCAACAGCCGCAAGCGATGCATCTTGGATGAAGACAGACGGCGAGTTCGTTACTGTTTCCGGTAAGGTTTCTTCAAGTGCCAAGGACGGCGATGTAGCTGAGATCAAGGTTATTCCTACTAAGCGTGATACATTCACCGGCTCAGGCGTAGCCAACGATGAAATTGACTGCGGTTACACCAAGGGCGAAGAAACCATCAGGTATAGTGTAAAAACTACAGGCGGAAGCGTAACGATCGGTACATCTGCAGCAGGCCTCAAGGGTGATGCTAATGTTGACGGAAAGGTCAATGTATCCGATGCTGTTGCAGTTCTCCAGTTCGTAGCTAACAAGAGCAAATATCCTCTTGAAGCTCAGGGACAGAAGAATGCTGACTGCGACGGAGAGTCAGGTATTACCGGCGGCGATGCTATCTACATCCAGAAGATTGATGCAGGCCTCATAAAGTAGTTTTCTCTGAGATTATCTGATTTGTCCCCCTTACAAAGGAATACAAACCCAAAAAAGCAAAAATAATAGGTTAAGCCTAAAGAAAGGAATTATTACAAATGAAGAAACTGATTTCTGCAGCTACATCACTTGCGATGGCTGCATCAATGGCAAGTACAGTTGTTCCTTTTGCTACAGGTGCGGCTGCTACAAAGAGCTTTGAAATCCGTCCTTTTAACGGTGCAAGCACAACCGTTTCAGCTGACGCTATCGCAGCAGATGCTGTTACAGTTCCTGTTGGCATCTACCTGGTGGAGGATACTGCTGATACTGATTCTATCAGTGTTCAGATGACAGTAAGCTCTGCTGACGGTGATCCTTCTGCTGTTTCATTTGCTTCTATCAAGCCTGCAACAGCTAACTACTTCTCCGAAGCTACACCCTTCACCGGAGCTGACGGAAAAACATACAACGTAACAAATCTTCCTGGTTTCTCAGGAGCATTTTCAACCACAAGCAGAGGTGACAGATTCAGCCTTACCGGAACACAGGCTTGTGCTGATGACGTAAACTACGATCCCTCAAAGGCTGATCCCAAGATCACATGGAAGACAGACTATGCTTTCGCATCTTCAACATGGATCAAGGGTAATGACGGCTATGCATGGGCAGGTCAGGCATCTGACTCTTTCCCGATCATGGTAGTTGAGGTTACTTTTGCAAAGGGCGCCAAGGCTGGTACATATTCACTCGATTTCTGCGATTATCCTTCTGATTCAAGCAATGCTGACATCAGATCCTGCATGATCGAGTCTCCTTCTGTTGACGGAAGAAAGATGACAACAGCTAAAGGCAACCTTATACTCGGCGATTCTCTCAAGATCACAGTAGGCGATGCCGGTACACCTCAGCCTGCTACACAGGCTCCTCAGCCCGCAACACAGGCTCCTCAGCCCGCAACTCAGGCTCCTCAGCCTGCAACACAGGCTCCTCAGCCCGCAACTCAGGGCGGCGGTGATGTTGTAGACATCGGCAAGAACCCCAGCAGCACTCCCGCAGCAACATGGGAGCTCGGCGAGGCTCTTGATACATTCATCGTTGACACAGGTCACGCTACAGGTAAGCCCGGTGAGACAGTTCTCGTAAGTGCTTATGCACAGTCCGGCGGCATCGACGTTGCTCAGATGGTTTCCAGACTCAATGACAGAGATCTTCCTACAGGCTTCACAGTTACAGGCTCCGGCGACGGCGTTTCATGGGCTGCTAACGAGAAGGACCTCTCACGTCAGGGCGAGTTCGATTACATCGACTGCCTCGAGGGCGGCGATCCTATCAAGCTCAATGATTCAGAGCCTGTTGTTGAGTACAACGTAAAGATCCCGACTGGCATCCAGAACGGTAAGTACGAGTTCTCACTCTCAAGATTCACTGTTGCTACAGATGGTAAGCACGCTTACGAGGCTAAGATCCTCCCCGGCTACATCGAGGTAACAGGCGGCACAGTTACACCTACACCTACACAGGCACAGCCTACACAGGCACAGCCCACTCCTACAAACGGCGGTCAGCAGGCTACAAACGAGCAGACACCCGCTGCTACATGGGAGAAGGGTGATAATCTTGATACATTCATCGTTAAGTCCGGTTCTGCTACAGGTAAGCCCGGCGAGACCGTTCTCCTCAGCGCTTATGCTGAGTCCGGCGGAATCGACGTTGCTCAGATGGTTTCCAGACTGAACGACAGAGACCTGCCCGGCGGCTTCGCAGTTGTCGGCACAGGCGACGGCGTTTCATGGGCTGCTGGTGAGAAGGATCTCTCACGTCAGGGCGAGTTCGATTACATCGACTGCCTCGAGGGCGGCGATCCTATCAAGCTCAACGATGCAGAGCCTGTTGTTGAGTATCAGGTAAAGATCCCTGGAAATGCTACAGGCGGCGATTACACATACTCACTCTCAAGATTTACAGTTGCTACAGATGGTAAGCACGCTTATGAGGCTAAGATCGTTCCCGGTGTTATCACAGTAGATGCTCCTACAGCTACTGATGCACCTACACCTACAGAGGCACAGCCTACACAGGCTCAGCCTACACAGGCACAGCCTACACCTACAGGCGGCGGTTCTACACTCACACCTGTTTACGGTGACGTAAACGAGGACGGCAAGGTTAACATCGCTGACGTTGTTATCCTGAGCAAGTGGATGAACGATGCTTCTTCTTACAACCTCACAGAGCAGGGCAAGCTCAACGCTGACTGCTGCGACGAGAAGAAGGGTGCTGAGATCAACTCAAACGATGCTGATGCTATCATCCAGTCTATCGTAAGCCTTGTTAAACTTCCTACTACAAAGGATCAGCTTAAAGAGTTCTAAGGGCTGATAATAAGGATTGCGATCCAATTAAATAGAGCGATCAAGCTCGGAAAGGAAATGCACAGATGAAGAAACTGCTTTCGGCAGTTACATCCATTGTCATGAGCACCTCGCTCATGACAAGTGCATTTGCTTCTTCCTTTAATGTTAGCGCTGCCGGCAGAATTTCTGTTGAGCAGCCTAATGTTAGTATGGAAGATGTACTGGATGTTTCTGCCTTATTAAGAGCATCATCGTATCCTGCAGGCCCGAAATCAAGCAGCTTTGTTGTTGAATCAGGTACAGCGTCCGGTAAGCCCGGTGATACCGTAACTATCGGTGTTAAAGCCAATTCAAATAACAGTGATGTAGCTCAGATTGTTGTACGTCTGATCGACGAGGATCTTCCCTCAGGTTTCAAGGTAGTAGGTCTCGGTGACGCAGTAAGCTGGGCTGCCGGCGAGAGCGATGTGACCACCCAGGGCGAGTTCAATTACATTGACTGCCTCGAGGGCGGCGATCCTATCAAGCTCAATGACAGCGAACCTGTAATCGAGTATCAGGTAAAGATCCCTGATAATGCTGCAGGCGGCGACTACTCATTCTCACTTTCACGTTTTACAGTTGCACCAAACGGTAAGGAGGTTTTCGAGGCTACTATCAACCCCGGAAAGATCACCGTTGACGGACCTGTTGCCACACAGGCACAGAATCCTGCAACTCAGGCACAGAATCCTGCAACACAGGCGCAGAACCCTGCAACTCAGGCTAACAACCCCTCAACAGGCGGTTCGACCTGGGATAAGGGCGAGAATACCAGCGAGTTCATCGCATATTCAGGCGACTGGACAGCAGATGCCGGTAAGAACCTGACCATCGGCGTCAAGGTCGATTCCAATAACTGGGATGTTGCTCAGATGGTTTCCAGACTGAACGACAGAGACCTTCCTGCCGGATTCAAGGTAGTAGGTATCGGCGACGGAGTAAGCTGGGCTGCAAATGAGAAGGACGTAACAACTCAGGGTGAGTTCAATTACATTGACTGCCTCGAGGGCGGCGATCCTATCAAGCTCAATGACAGCGAACCCGTAATCGAGTATGTTGTTTCCGTTCCTTCAAGTGCATCAGGAAAGTATGATTTCTCAATTTCCAGATTCACAGTTGCTACAGACGGTAAGCACGCATACGAGGCTAAGATCGTTCCCGGTACTATTACTATAAACGGAACATCTGCCACACAGGCACAGAATCCTGCAACTCAGGCACAGAATCCTGCAACACAGGCTCAGAATCCTGCAACTCAGGCTTACAACCCCTCAACCGGCGGTTCAACCTGGGATAAGGGCGAGAATACCAGCGATTTCATCGCATATTCAGGCGACTGGACAGCAGATGCCGGTAAGAACCTGACGATCGGTATTAAGGTCGATTCCAATAACTGGGATGTTGCTCAGATGGTTTCCAGACTGAACGACAGAGACCTTCCTGCCGGATTCAAGGTAGTAAGCATCGGCGATGCAGTAAGCTGGGCTGCCGGCGAGA
>DNLQ01000216.1 GCA_003488415.1 Ruminococcus sp.
CCATAGTATTTCTGATATGCAGTCAGAAGCACTATGGCGTTTTTATTGACAATATGCCTGTGCTATGCTATAATTGTTAATAATGTAATCGGAATTTAATGGAGGAATTTTATTGTGAATATTGAATTGACCAAAGAAGAAGCAATCGTTCTTTCTGAACTCTTATACAGAATCAGCGAAAAAGAAGAATATTATGAGGATATTGCTGAACAGTATGTGCTGTGGAGAATTGAGGCACAACTTGATAAACTGCTTGTGGAACCGTTTATGAAAAACTATAATGAGATTCTGAAAGCAAGCAGGGATACAGTACGGAAAAACTATTAGAAGAGAATCATTAAATCCTGATTTATCATAGTAACAAAATAATAATTCAATGCCCCTGAGCGCTTTGAAACACTCAGGGGCAAAACTTTTTTGAGTATTCGTCTTCAGGAAGGAGTTTTTCCATCATATGATACCTGCGTCCGTCTTCTGTATACAGATCGCAGCCGAACCGGTGATCCCGCTTTCGCCGCCGCAGTCTGCATTTTCAGCTCCGCTGGCATTAAACGGATACTCCGCCTTATTTGCTGCATACCAGAGTACAGCTCCCATATTTATCCTTCTTACAATATAAAACATAAGATGTATTATACCTTGATACACCTCATATAGCAAGTCAATTATTGCTGCCATTTCCAATGACTGTCACTGAAGCATCAATGCTGCTTTTTGTCCAACATCAGAATATACAGCAAACTTCCGGAGCATCCGCCGGAACACATATAAAGCCGCATAAATCCCGCAGGAAAATAGAATCATCCCCGTTGAAAACAGCACATACAAAACAATTGACTTTTCATTACGGATGATATATAATTAAAAGAGAAAATAAATTGCGTGCTACCCCGGTTTCCGGCAGCGGTACACGTATACTATTATCAGACGGGGGTGACATGATGGATCAGGATAATCATAAGCTGGTAAAGCAGGTTTACGAAGCCAAGACCGACAGCCATGCTGCGGACGAGCTCATCTCTGCCTATATGCCGTTCATCCGTTCGGAAACTGCCCGTTTCATCAACCGTCCCCCACAGCCCGAGGACGACGAACTGAGTATTGCAATGTTCGCCTTCTATGAGGCTATAAAGAACTATTCCAGGCTGAAAGGCTCTTTCCTGTCATTTGCAGCCATGCACATCAAGAACCGACTCATCGACAACTACCGCAAGGAAAAGCGAAGCAAAGGTCTTATCTCCCTCGACTCCCCCGACGAGGACGATAATGAGCTTATCGACTCCATAAGCGACAGCCGAGATGAATACCGGGAAAACGAAATACGTGAGGCTACCCAGACCGAGATACGTGAGCTTTCGGCTCAGATGGAGGATTTCGGAGTCTCACTTTCCGATGTTGCAGACAACTCCCCCAGGCAGAAACGCACTCTTGCAGCCTGTCAGAAGGCTGTGGCTTACGCAAGAAGTCACCCTGAGATACTGGAGGACTTCCTCCGTACAAAACGGGTTCCGCTGGCAAAACTGGCGGAATGTACAGGTGCTGAGAGAAAAACTCTCGAAAGACACCGGAAATACCTTGTGGCTGTTCTGCTGATATGCACAAACGGCTACGAGATCATGCGAGGACATATTATGCAGGTACTGAAAGGCGGTGAGATAACGTGAAATACATAGTAATGGAATGCCACAGCGGGTATGCTGTACTAATGGACGAGGAAGCAAGATTCGTAAAGGCTGCAAATCTGCGCTACAGCGTCGGTCAGACCGTTACTGAGCCGATGCTCATGGAGACTGCTGAAGAAAAAGCTCCCTCACGCAGTATCACCGTTATAAGACGCATTGCTGCGGCAGCGGCTTGTATGGCACTTATCGCCGGCTCAGGTCTTGCTTATTACTCACATAATATACAGCCCCATACCACCGTTGTAATAGGCTCTGACGCCGAGATCAGCATGGCAGTCAGCCGCAGCGGAAGCGTAGTCCGTGTGACCAGCGATTCTCCCGAGGTGGAGGATATGCTGAAGGATTACGATTTCAAGGGCAAGGATACGGTCACAGTTGCCGGAGAGCTGCTGGAAATGGAGATGTCAAAGGGAATTATCTCCAGCGGCGATACCGTAAAGATGTATGTATCTACAGGAAAGTCCGACAGCTACAGTGACTACAAAACGCAGCTTGAGGACAGTCTGCCTGATATAGATGTAAAGATAAGCGTCCGTGATATAGCTGAAAAACCTGCACCGGAAGCTCCGGAGACTCCCCCGGTCCCCGAGCCCGGCAAGGAAAAAGTACCGGCAGCTCCCGTGGAAACAGCCACAAAGCCGGTACCCGGTGACGAAAAGAAGCCGGCTGCGGAAACACCTGTGAAGCCTGCTGCTCCGGAACCGCCTGAGGTTAAAGAAGATCCGGTGACTCCCCCCGCACCGGATCATGACGAAAATGCACCTTCCCCTCCCGGTCAGAAGACCGACGAGAAGCTGCCTGCACCAGAGAAAGGAGAAGAGACTCCGCCTGCACCCGGCGGCGAAAAAGCTCCCGAACCTCCGGCGCCTCCGGCAGGAGAGGCTGAAAAGCCGCAGCCTCCTGCCCCTCCGGAGCATGATGCAGGACAGGATGAGAGACCTGTCCCGCCGTCACCTCCTGCTCCCCATGAACAGCATCCGGCTCCCGAGCCTGTGCCTCTGGGGGAAGCTGCACCACCAGCACCACCCCCGATCTCCTGATGATCCTCACCGTACAGAGTGTCAACGACTGCTCTGTGCGGTGTTTTTTATGCAGATATAAAGCTCCGCAAAACTTCGCCCCAGCCTGTGCCTGTTTTCTGAGATATATGCCATTTCAGCCCCCTCACCAATGTTATACTGTAATCAGGCTCTGCATATCAACAGCACCATTTCTCACCTCAGAAGTGTGTTGCGCTCTTTTCGTTTACTTTCTGTTCATAAACAACCTGTGGTTGAGTTTTGTATAAAATGATTCCCTTGAATTCAACTGTGTGTTGTGGTATAATAAAAATACAAAAGGAAGCATACGATCTCCGGAGGATTATATGAATACCAAAAACCTTTTCAGATCAAATCTCGCCAAACGCCGCAAAGCTCTCGGCATGACTCAGGAACAGCTCGCCGCAAGACTCAATGTCTCAGCCCAGGCTGTCTCCAAGTGGGAGAATTCAAGCTATCCCGACTGCGAACTGCTGCCTAAGATAGCTTCTGCACTGAATACCTCACTGGATACACTGTTCGGCATCAGGATAAAGGATCCCGAGCTGGATATGGAGCAGCTGGTCAATGACGAGATGCGCAGCACTCCGCCGGAAAAGCGGTCGGAGTTATTCATGAAGCTGATGTATTCGGCACTCTGCGCCTGCAATCCAAATACAGATACCGTAGGCAGGCTCCATGAAAGCTACGAGAACGAGACATTTTCACAGTTAAAGACTAACACAGAGCTTGCTATCGCAAGGCTGAACCCAGATCTCAGATACTTCTGCTTCATGGAGGTCCCTGAGAAGGGAATAAACACTTTCTTCGGTGATACTACTAATATGGTACGCCTGTTCCATACTCTTGCCGATCAGGACGCTATAAGGATCATCAGCTTTCTCGGAGCCCGCTCCAGAAACAAAATGGTCTCTGTGGAAACGCTCTCAGAAAAGCTGGATATCCCCAGAGAAAAGGTACAGACCATCATCGACCGCCTTGACCGTCTTGGAATGGTATGGCGTGTCGCAGCAGACATAGCAGACAAACCGGTCATACTCTACGGCTACTCTCACAGCACCCCCCTTACACTGGTGCTGGTGCTTGCAAAGACTATCACCAACTACCTGCGTTTCATGGATCCGAACATCGAAACATGGCAATACGGTGCGTTCCGCCAGCCTGACGGCTGCCCGGACGGACTCGTCCCACAGGCACCCTGGTGGAAAGAGGGAGAACTGTAGTCTGCATAAGACCGGAAAAAAAGGGATAATTAATGTTATGATGCCACGCAGATCTGCTTTGCGGACTGCGCTACGGCAAACAGCAAACGGCAGCGTATCTTGTCCTTTGCTATATCATTGAATGGAGGAAATCATTATGAAGCGATCAGCCGCATTCGTAACAGCGCTCCTTATGACCGGAGCCGCTCTTACTTCACCTCTTGGCAGCATCGGAAATACTCTTGCAGCAGGTGGTAACGATATGAATATCACAGTTGACCTCAAGGGTGACCGTAAGGAGATCAGTCCCCTGATCTACGGAATCAACCAGTACACAACGGCCCTCAAGGACGTAAAGGCAACAGCAGTCCGTCAGGGCGGAAACCGTATGACTGCATACAACTGGGAGACAAACGCCTCCAATGCCGGTTCCGACTGGAAACACAGCTCAGATACCAACATATCATCTTCAACCGCCCCTGCTGATGCAGTACAGACCTTATCAAAAACGGCAGCTCAGTACGGAGTCGGATACAAGATGACCACTCTCCAGCTCGCCGGCTACGTATCTGCCGATATAAACGGAACCGTTACCGAGGAGGAGACTGCTCCCTCAGACCGCTGGAACAAGGTGGTGTTCACAAAGAACGCTCCCTTCGCTGACGAGCCCGACCTCACAGACGGTGTTGTATATATGGACGAGTATGTAAACTATATCATCAACAAGCTGGGCGACTCCACTTCCCCCACCGGCATCCAGGGCTACAGCCTCGATAACGAGCCTGTTCTCTGGGACAACACTCACCCCAGAGTACATCCCGATCCTGTAACGATCGAAGAGCTTGCCAGCAAATCTGTAGAGGTTGCAAAAAACGTCAAGAAGCTCGATCCCAATGCAGAGATCTACGGACCTGCCCTCTACGGCTATACCGCCTACGATCACCTGGACGATGACGAAAACTCAGATGAATGGGAGACCATAAAGTCCAAGAACAACTACCACTGGTATCTTGACTGCTACCTGGATGATATGAAGAAGGCTTCAGAGGAGTGCGGAACAAGACTCCTTGATGTACTCGATATCCACTACTACTCAGAGTCCGCAAGAGGTACTGCTGAGGACAGAGTTCAATCCGTCCGCACACTCTATGAAGAGGGCTTCTCCGAAAATAGCTGGATCGGTCAGTGGTGTATGGAGAATGTGCCTATACTCCCCACAGTTCAGGCTTCTATCGACAAGTACTACCCCGGCACAAAGCTGGCTATCACTGAGTATAACTTCAAGGGCGGAGATGATACCTCCGGAACTATCGCTCAGGCTGAGGCTCTCGGCTGCTTTGCTGATGCCGGAGTTTACATGGCATCTCTCTGGGGCAGCGAGCCTTACATCTTAGCAGGCATCAACCTCTACACCAACTACAACGGCAAGGGCGGCTGCTTCGGTGATACCCTCGTTCCGGCATCCTCTGAGGACGTTTCAAAGTCCAGCACATATGCTGCCGTAAACAAGGATGATGACTCACAGGTCACTGTAATGATAACCAATAAGGATATGAAGGCTGAGGAGAACGCCTCTATCCAGCTCAAGAACTCCGACAAGGAGTACAAGTCCGCTGCTGTATACGCAGTATTCGGCGATTCCGAGCAGGTACGCCTTATCGACATCATCAAGGATATCAAGGACAATAACGTAAATGTTACCATCCCCGCATTCTCTGCCGCTATGGTAGTAGTATCCGACAAGGCAGACGCTTTCAACGGCGAAAAGACCTACGACCAGATAAAGGACGTTACCAAGACCGAGACCTTTACTGAGTTCGATTCTATGGTAAACAAGAACGGCTACATCGAGATCCCGATCACAGATGCAAAGCACCTTTCAAAGATAATCATCAACGGCAAGGTAACTTCAAGTGCCGGTTCATCATGGGCTACAGCAGGCTGTGCCGTATGTATCAACGCAAAGGATGCTGACGGAAAAGGCTTCTGGACTTCCAAGAGCTACTCACTCCCACTGGGCGACAAGTCCTCCGCAACCGTCAAGTTTGACGGAACGCTCACCATGACTACCGGCGAAGGCGATGACAAGGTATCCGAGGATATAGAGGCTTACGTTGCTGACGGCAAGGTCGAGCTTCAGAAGTGGTGGGACGCTTCCGAGAAGTCTGAGGACTCCGTTGAAGACAAGATTGAGGTAGAGTATACAAGTGTACAGGTTGTATACGAGTACCCCGAAGGAGAAACTCCCTCAGAGACATCCACTGACAAGCCCACTGAGGCTCCTGCGAAGGCTTTCTACGGCGACGCAAACTGTGACGGCAAGATCAATGTGTCTGATGCTGTTGCAGTCCTCCAGTACGCTGCAAACAAGAGCAAGTACCCCCTCGGTGCAGAAGGTCTGATAAACGCTGATGTTGACGGTGAGGCAGGTATCACCGGCAGCGACGCTCTCACTATCCAGCAGGTAGATGCAGGCTTAATCAAGCAGTCCGCTCTGCCGCTGAAATAAGAAATCTCCATCACACTTCAATATAATAAAGTACCCGGAACGGCGCTGAATACTGTTCCGGGTACTTTTTGCCTATCAGGGATCCGCATTACGGATTACCGATACATAAAAAAAGCCATAGCACCGGCAGCGGTACTATGGCTTCTGTATTATGGCTTTACTTAGCTGTATTCTCCTCGTCGTGGTGTCTGATCTCGGCACGCTTGATCTTACCGCCCAGAGTCTT
>DNLQ01000205.1 GCA_003488415.1 Ruminococcus sp.
TTACACGTCCGCCTCTGATGAGAACGACGCTGTGCTCCTGAAGGTTGTGACCGATACCGGGAATGTAAGAAGTTACCTCATAGCCGTTTGTGAGCTTAACTCTTGCGATCTTTCTCATAGCTGAGTTAGGCTTCTTAGGTGTAGCAGTTCTTACAGCTGTACAAACGCCTCTCTTCTGGGGAGAGCTCTGGTTGATCTGAGTCTTCTTCTTTGCATTGTAGCCCTTCTGGAGTGCAGGAGCTGTGGACTTTGTCTCAAGATCCTTTCTTCCCTTGCGGACTAACTGGTTAAATGTAGGCATATTTTTCCTCCTTTTCAAGAATTTTCATGTATGCCTTTTGCGGCACACTACAATATTATATACCAAAAGAGGCGGCTTGTCAAGGCTTTTTTCCTGACAAACCGCCGTTAATGGATTATTTGTTGATTTTTACAGCACTCCGCCGCACTGAACAGTACAGATTGGCGATATTGCTTTAATAAGTCTCCGTTATGCCGAAGCAAATTCCTCCAGCGACTTCTTTTCAGTATCCGAAGTGGTGGATACGTAAGCGTAGTAGCCGAGGATAGCCGAAGCGTCACCGGAATCGCATACACCGTCATTGTTCACGTCGGCAGCCTTCTTCTGCTTCTCAGAGAACCTGCTCTGTCCGCCGGTGGACACATTTGCATAATCCGCAAGTATCTCCGATGCGTCGCCGGAGTCGATCAATCCGTCCTCATTAACATCACCAAGTACGAAATCGTCCTCCGGAGGAGTCTGTTTGTCCTCTATGATATTGATACTGAGCGGAACAACTGCATTTGCTGTGACAGGTTCCTCTACCTCAGAGTGGATCACAAGATCAAGATCTGCTGTCATCTGGAACGGGTAGTAAGGAACTGATCCCAGTCCGATGTTCTTGAAGCTGTAATCTATCCTGAATGCACAGTCTGAGCCGTGGTTATCGTAGGAGACCAGTGATTCTGAATATGCACCGGAACCGTCCTGGTAGTGCTTTGTTATCTTCAGCTGCATACCGGAAAGGTCGATGCCGGAGTTATATTCGCTTATGGTGTAATCGGTCTTTGTGGGAGGTGTGACTACCTCAACGTCAACAGTGAATACTCTCCAGGGAGTAATGGTACCGGGAGTTGCAGTGGTCACAGGCACGGACTCGGTGGTAGTCGGTACAGACTCTGTTGCAGCCGGTACATTCTCGGTCGTAGTAACCTCAGGCTCTGTAGTAGCCGGTACATTCTCGGTCGTAGTCGGTACAGACTCTGTTGTAGTCGGTACATACTCGGTCGTAGTGACCTCAGGCTCTGTAGTAGTTACAGGCTCCTCTGTAGTTACAGTAGTCACGGGAGCTTCTGTAAAGGTGATATCGAAGCTGTTCTCGGCGTAAAGTCTGCCGGTAACAGTAGTTATCTTTATCTTTACAGGATAAGTACCGGGACGTGTACTGTCTACTGCACTTTCGTCTATTGCTGAAACAAAAGGTATTCCCATATCCTCACTTCCGTTTGACATATGCCAGAGCTCCATTATCGGACTGAAACGGTTGGAGCTGCTCAGTGTCCATGAATCTGAAACAGTCTGTCCGTCCGAGAAGTCTGCTGAAGCATTGACCTTATATTCAGCATCACTGATGTCATACTTCTCGCCTACAGTATATACGGTTCTGCCTGGCGGTGTCACAATGTCAACAGACACATCAACATCATTAACACTTAACTGTGTGGTCACAACAGCTTCTACGACCTCAATGTCGAAGTATTCACGGTTGGATTCGATCGAGCGCTGCTGCTCCATGTCCCATATGCTGCAATATGCTGCAATACGCTTTGTTCCCGGAGTGCCGGTGTCCAGTCCGTCGAACATAATGGGATATCCCTCGGTATTGCCGTCAACATCCAGATCTATGACCTCTGAGGTGCCGTCAGCGTAGTTCTTTGTCACCTTCACCTTCATTCCTGTAACATTGACATAGGGCTGTGATCCGAGAATGTACTCCTTCTTGTCCGGAGGATTGACGATAGACAGCTCAAGTGTATAGCTGTTGTCCTTGGTGGTAGTAACTGCCTCAGTAGTGGTTGTTGTAGTAGTTGTTGTTGTGGTGGTAGTAGTTGTTGTGGTAGTTGTTGTCTGCTGAGCTGTTGTCACAGGCTGTACAACGGGCGGATTATCCGGTGCGGGAGCCTGTCCGATGTCTGCAAAATTCCTTCCCAGCGCATTGGCATACTCCTGGGCTGTTGATCCGCTATAGCCGTAGATAGTGCCTGAAAACGGATTTTCTGTCATATCAGTACCGTTTGAGATGGTCTGCGCTCCGCCTGCGATCTTGCAGCTGGGATTATAGATAGCGATACTCTTCAGTCCGACACAGTTATTGAATGCGGCAGCACCGATAGTAGCAACTCCTGACGGGATGCTGATGTTTTCAAGTCTGGTGCATCCTTTGAAGCCGTATGAAGCTATCATTGTAAGTGTTGAAGGAAGCGATACCGATGTAAGACTTACGCAGTCACTGAACGCACACCTTCCAATTGATGTTACACCTTCCTCGACTACTACCCTCTGGATGTTCCTGGTCTCGCTGTTCCACGGAACATAGGTATATACATTCCAGTTGGTCATATCGCCCTGTCCTGAGATAGTAAGGACTCCGTTGCTGACATTGAATGTAAGACCTGCTCCGCACTCTCCTGAGGCAGCGGAAACGGTACTGCTCACAGGTATCAGCGACGGATCGGTACTGAGAGCAGACGCAGGTGCAGCCACTGATGACGACAGTGCCAGTGTTCCTGCAAGAAGGATACTTAAAAGTTTCTTCATGTTTTTCTCTCCTTTATAATTATTTTTTCTGACGGACTTGTCAGGTCCGTCAGATATATCTTTACAGGTCTATGCCTGCATCTATCCTCTGAATAGCCAGAGCATCGCCGCCTGTGATGCCGGGTTCGCCGTCACAGTCCGCAGCAGCCTTGCCGGAGTCATTCATGGGATACTTGCTCTGATTCGCAATATACTGCAATACAGTAACAGCATCGGATACGTTGACCTTGCCGTCACCATTTGCATCGCCCTTTACTATCTCCTTGCCGGGTACTGTAGTACCCTCAGTGGAAACGGTCGCTCCCTCGCCTATCGCTTCAAACTTGTAGCCGTACTTTTCAGCATACTTCTCGGCAGTAGAGCCGGAATAGCCGTGTATAACACCCTGGTAGCCGTATCCGCTGACCGCACCTGCTGCCGCAGTACCCGTATTCCCAGCATCTGCCGGTACACCGCCGGGGGCGCTGTATCCGGAGGAAATGGTGGAGGGGCTGTCTGCTATCTCACAGTCCGGTGAGAGGATAGTTATATCCTTCAGACCGGACATACTGAACGCACTTGAGCCTATCCTGCGGACACTTTCGGGTACTGTCACTGTATCCATTGCAAGGTTGTTCTCGAATGCGCCCTCGCCTATCTCAGCCACGTTTCCGGGAAGCTGTGTCTCAAGCTCCGGGCATTCCGCAAAGGCATGATCTCCGATAGTGATAAGACCTTCCGGCAGCTTTGCGCTCCTGAGAGCCGTGCATCCCCTGAAAGCATCTGCTCCGATGATCTCCACACTGTCCGGGATCTCCACGCTTTCAAGAATACGGTCGTAAGCGAAGCTGTTTGAACCGACAGACAATATACCGTTTTCGATCTCGACATTGTTTACCGGCTGCAGGAAAGTTCTGGCAGCTCTCCTCATTTCGATACAGTAATCCCAGGGTGAGAGTCCTCCCATGGGAGCCTTTATCTCCTCTCCTGTGACAGTCTGCTCTCCCCAGTTATACATATGTCCAGAGCCGACAATACGCAGAGTCCCGTCAGCCATGAGTATCCACCAGCATTCTTCTCCTGCCGGACCGGAAGCGATCTCCGCATCCCTGCCGGTAGCGCACAGATAGATAA
The DNA here is from genome assembly GCA_003488415.1 of Ruminococcus sp. Lineage (GTDB taxonomy): Bacteria > Bacillota > Clostridia > Oscillospirales > Ruminococcaceae > Ruminococcus. The sequence goes on from DNLQ01000205.1 coordinate 3,932, forward strand.
GTCCGTTTTTATCTGCGAATTTCTTTGCATTACTGCCGTCTGCCGTCTCCACTATGACATAACGGCTTGCAAAGTTATCGGCATTGCCCTCCAGCACGGTTTTGCTGCTGCCGACTGATATGCGGTACAGATTCTCCATGCGGTCAAAAGCCTCTGCCTCCACTGCCTCAACGTTGTCGGGTATCTCCACGAAGTACATACCTGAGCCGGCAAAAGCTGCTTTCTTTATTTCTTTGAGTCCATCCGGAAAATAGAGCTTGTAAAGGCTCTTGCAGTCAGCAAATGCTCCTGCTCCTACGGCAGTGAGTGCTGAAGGCACCTCGAATGTCTGGAGCTTACCGCATCCGGAGAAGGCGTTTTCTCCAAAGGAGGCAACGGTATCCGGGAGGGATATGTTTTTCAGATTTGTGCAGTCCTGGAATGCACGGCTGCCGATGCTGCCGACCTCGCCGTCAATGATGACGGTAGTTATCCTGTCAGCGTACTTTCTCCACATAGTCTCGTCATCCGATGCGAAGTCAGGCACTGAGCCCTTGCCCTTGATGATAAGAGTGCCCCGGTTGTTGAGAGTCCAGGTAAGTCCCTCGCTGATCTCGCCGTCTGCAAGAGCACCGTTCTCGCCCTCTATCACCTCAAAATCCACATGGAGCTTTGAGGCAGCCTCCTCCGCAGTAGAGCCGGAGAAACCATATATGGTGAGCATATCCGATACGGTAGCTCTGTATGTATCTATCTCGCAATCAGGATTCTCTATGGTCAGCGCCCTGAGACCAGAGCAGCCGATGATGTTGTTCATGCCGAATTTCTCTGTCTTGCCGGGGATAGTGAGCTCTACCAGTGAGGTACAGTCAATGAATGTACGATCCCCCAGCTTCACCAGCGAATCCGGAAGATCAACTGCTTTCAGTGAGGTACAGCCGGCAAATGCTTCTGTGCCTATCTCGTTCAGACCGGCAGGCAGCTTCAGCTCCTTCAGACCTTCGCAGCCGGAGAAAGCCTCTCTGCCGATACTGCTGATGCTGTCCGGGAGATCAAGCGTTTCAAGTGATCCGCAGCCCCGGAATGCCTCTGCGCCTATTTCCGTGACTCCGTCAGCAATAATAAGGCTGTTCAGATTATCGTTATCCTCAAACGCCTTTGAACCCCATGTTGTCATGGTCGAGGGTATGGACACCTTCTCCAGTGATTTGCAGTTTGCAAAGGCGTACTCACCAACTCCCGTAGTTCCCTCGGGAAGTACTACTTCCTCTATGGCAAAGCAGTTGGTAAATGCCCACTCACCTACTGTATCCAGCGTAGACGGCAGTACCACCTCTGTAACAGTACCCACATTTTTGAACATATAGGCACTGATATGGGTTATGCCCTCACCTATGACTATCCTTTTCAGCTTGCGTGTCTGAGTAAAATAAGCCCAGGGGCATTCATCCCAGTTGTATCCGACATCGGGCATCTCACCTTCGCCGCCGATAACAAGATCGTAATCCTTGGTAACAGCCCAGGTGAAGCCATCGCCGAAGCTGCCGTAATCAAAGCAATCCTCCCTGTCAGGCTCACCGGTGATGAACTCCCTCAGTCCCGCTTCGCCGCCGTCGTTTACGTACTCCTCATACTTGCCGAACCACTCCACGTCCTTCTCGTCAAGTATGCCATTTCTGTCCACATCGCCCATATACCACGCCGTATCGGTTATCCCGTCATCCTTTTCAGTCGATTGCTTTTTGATCTCGTTGGAGACATATTTTCCGTCGTTTGAATCTACTTTTCCGTTTGAATTTACGTCTCCGAATATCATATTAGTTTCATCAACAGCAGCCGAAGCTGTAAAACAGTTCTGTGAAGCGCACATTATAAGTGCGGTAAGTGCTGCTGTCAGTCTTCTGATTTTCATTAATGATCACTCCTCAAGTCTTTTTTTCCTCCGGCAGACTTGTTACTATTCCTGCATCATATCGCTGTACACTTATGGCATCTCCACCGGTTATGCCGGTCTCACTGTCTGTATCAGCGTTAATGATCCCTTCCGGAGAGAGTTCATATTTGCTTTTGTTGGCAACGTATTGAAGTATTGCAACTGCATCGGCTACATTTATCTTGCCGTCGCAGTTCGCATCGCCGCACTTGCCTGCCGCAGCAGCGGTCTCTGTGGGAGCCGGCACTGTAGTAACAGGCTCCAGGGCAGCAGTGAGGCTTGCTGTAGTTGTGTTTATAGCTGTAGTGGAAGCTGACTTGGCAATTGTGGTAACGGGTTTAGCTGCGGTAGTTACGGGCTTTGCTGTAGTTGAGGTGGTTTTCGCTTCGGTAGTCA
>DNLQ01000089.1 GCA_003488415.1 Ruminococcus sp.
TGACGGCATTCCCACCGATGACGATCCATCCACCTACACCGTATCCCTTGCCGCCGACGATCTCTCCAACGAGCCGGATTTCCTGGCGGATATGACGATCACCGACAAGGACGGCAATACATGGCACGCTGAAGTTCCCGGCGATCATCCGGCTTACAGCTACGGCATCGGAGAGCCGGACGAGAACGGCTTCCATATCGTCACCGACCTCAGCGGTGCTATGATCTGTATAGACAACAACGGCAATTACACCAAGAACGACAATGTGATGTGGGTAGTCATGGTCAACGGAGAACAGCTCCTCACTGACCGTTACTACATCAATGACAATATAAGGCATCAGGGCGAATACCCGATGTTCCGCTACCTGTCAGCTTCTGAGGCAGTATACTCAGTCTTCGTAGCCGTCCCGGACTCCGGGGGAATGAAGCGTCTGAGCAATGTCCTTGAGTTCAAGGTCGTAAAATAGCGAAAGGAGAAAGCAAATGGACGAACAGCTTAAAGACCTGCTTAATAATTTCCAGCATTTTTTCATGCCAAAGGCTCTCTTCAACGAGAATCAGGATCTGATTGCTGAACTGTCCGAGAGCAGTGATCTTATCTACGTTCTGTTCAATGATATATGCGTCCAGATAGAAAGAGACAATCCCTTTGAGGAAGAGGAGTTCTTTGTAAAGAAATATCAGATGGCTAACGACTGTATGGTATTCCATCTCGGTTTCCCGAAGCCCGAGGAGCCTCCCCTGTGCTGGTGGATGTATCTGTTCTTCGACCGTAAAGGCGGCAGCAGGAACTGCTACGGAGTGGAGCGCACCGATCCGCCGGAGTCCGGAGATCCCGGAAGAGAATACGGCAAGCTGGTATGCCTGGACAAAAATGATAAACGTATCAAGCTCGGCATTTTCCCTGTAGACAGACCTTACGAACCTCTTGAGGCTGCCTTTGACCACTATACCGCCAGCCTTGAAGAAGCCGCTAAAAAATAACATCCCCCGGTAAGAGCCGGTCAGGATAATATCAAAGGAGCAGACTAATGGACAAGAAATTTCTTGATATAATTTACTATTTTGAACACATATTCCTTCCGCAGACTCTGTTCAGCGAGGACTACGACCTTATAGGAACTATCGTCAGAAAGCCGGAGGAAAACACCCTTTTCAACGTTTTCGATGCCATGTGCGACGAGAGGAAGGAAAAGAATCCATTTACTCCCGACCAGTTCAAGGCTGAGGAGTACCACATCCGTGACGGCTGGTATGCACTCGATATCACCTTCCCCCAGCCTCCCATGACTCCGCTGTGCTATGCAATGTACATATTCTACAAGGCTGACGGCACTGAAAAAGGCTGCTACACCCTGGAGAGCGGAAAGAACGAAAGCGGTATCCAGTGCGGGTTCCTGTGTCAGTGGAAGGCTGATGGTTCACACGTGAACTACGGAACAAAGTCGCTTGAAACCACTGCTGCCGACATCCTGGAGGAGGCTTTCCGTATCCATACAGGTCTGTCTGCAAGAGAAGAAAAGTAACATAGGTTCCTGACATAATAATTTTTTTAAAGGAGTAAGAATACCAATGGAAAAATACTGGAATCAAGAGATGGAATGTGCGTCCAGGGAGGATATGAAAAAGCTCCAGGACGAGCGCCTTGTGGCTCAGGTAAAGCGTGTTTACGAAAACGTGAAGTATTACCGTGATCTCATGGACGAGAAGGGCGTGAAGCCGGAGGACATAAAGTCCACCGATGATCTCCACAAGCTCCCCTTTATCTCAAAGTCAGACCTCAGAGACGCATACCCCTACGGTCTGCTGGCTGTGCCCCTTTCCGAATGTGTGAGGATACACTCCACCAGCGGTACCACCGGACGCCGTGTAGTCGCTTTCTACACTCAGAACGACATCGACCTCTGGGACGAGTGCTGCGCAAGAGCTATCACTGCTGCCGGCGGCACAAAGGACGACGTTTGCCAGGTCAGCTACGGCTTCGGTCTCTTTACCGGCGGTGCAGGTCTCAACGGCGGTTCACACAAGACCGGCTGCCTCACTCTCCCGATGAGCTCAGGCAATACCGAAAGACAGATACAGTTCATGCGTGACCTGGGTGCTACTATCCTCTGCTGTACCCCTTCCTACGCCGCTTACATCGGCGAGACCATACACGATATGGGACTCACTCCCGATGATCTGAAGCTGAAGGCAGGCATCTTCGGCGCAGAGCCCTGGACTGAGGAAATGCGCCGCTCTATCGAGAAGTCACTGGGCATCAAGGCTTACGACATCTACGGACTTACTGAGATAAGCGGTCCCGGAGTCTCCTTTGAGTGCAGCGAGCAGAGCGGTATGCACATCAACGAGGACAACTTCATCCCCGAGATCATCAATCCCGATACCGGAGAGGTACTCCCCGAGGGCGAGATCGGAGAGCTTGTGTTCACAAGCATCACCAAGGAGGCTTTCCCCCTTCTCCGCTACCGCACCCGTGACCTCTGCGTGCTTTCAAGAAAGAAATGCTCCTGCGGACGTACACTTATCAAAATGGCAAAGCCTATGGGCAGAAGCGATGATATGCTGATAATCCGAGGAGTAAACGTATTCCCCTCACAGATCGAGACAGTTCTCATCGAGCAGGGCTACTCTCCCAACTACCTTATCGAGGTTGACCGTGTAAACAACTCCGATACCCTTGATATCAGCGTCGAGATGAATCCGGAGCAGTTCTCCGACAAGGTGGGCGACCTCCAGGATCAGGAGCGCCACCTCGCAGGTGCAATGAAGACCATGCTCGGCATCAATCCCAAGGTACACCTCGTATCGCCCAAATCCATCACAAGAAGTGAGGGCAAGGCGGTGCGTGTGATAGACAAACGTAAGCTGCATTGACCGTGCGGCACCGGCATGACCGGTAAACACTATTCTTACGGAGGTGCATTATGAAAGTTAAATTATTCTCATCCACTTTTCTTCCGGCACAGGAGAAGTACGACAAGTTCTTCACCTTTGAGAGCGAACTCAACGACTTTATCGCTACAGTAAAGGTCATCGACATCAAATACAGCACATCGGCAGGTATGTGCCACGATGCCCAGACTCATGCAAACGAGTATTTTCAGGACTTCTCCGCCCTTGTAATGTACGAGGAGATCGAAGGAGCTGCACCCGAAAAGAAACCTGCCGCAAAGAAGACAGCCTCACGCAAGAAGGCTGCTTCCAAGGAATGACGAATACCAGCAAGGAGGACTTACCATGTCAGATGTAAGACAGATCTCAGTATTTATGGACAACAAGCCTAATCAGCTTGCCGGAGTCATGAAGATACTCAAGGACAGCGGCGTCAATATAAGAGCCCTGAGCCTTGCAGATACCAAGGATTTCGGGATCCTTCGCATCATCGTAAACGATACCGACAAGGCGTGTGAGGCTATCAAGGAGGCAGGATACGCTGCCGCTGTTACTCCCATCATCGCTATCTCCATTCCCGATTCACCCGGTCAGCTCAGCCGTGTACTGGATATACTGGGCGGCGACGGTGTAAATCTTGAGTACCTCTACGCTTTCACAGGAGCTTCCGACAGATCAGTATCCTTCGTTATCCGTGTGGATGATAACGAATCCGCTGCCGCTGCTCTCGCAAAGGGCGGCATAATCCAGCTCACGGAGAACGATATATCCGAGATGTAAAGCGATATCAGCGGGGCAGAAGTTATTCTTTCAAAGCCTTGACAAATATCCGCTTTAACGGTATAATAATATTGTACATTTTTATTCAAAGGAGCGAGTGTAATGAGCATTCTCGATAAGATCGGCGATGTCTCCAAGGGCGTTACCGATAAGACAAAAAGTATGTCAGAGGCAAGCAACCTCAAGAGAAAGATACTGTACGAGGAGGAGAGGATCGTAGAGATCTTCACCGACATCGGCAAGAAGTACTACAAGAACCCCAACGAGGATCCTGCAAATCTCAAGGCTCTGTGCGATGATATCGACACACGCCGCAGAAGGATCAAGAAGATGAGATTCGAGCTCAACGGCATCAGAGGCTATAAGATATGCCCCAAGTGCGACGCTGAGGTAAACGAGCGCTTCCAGTTCTGCGGACGCTGCGGCGCAAGACTCCCCGACATGGAGGACGACGATTTCATGTCCCTGGAGACCAATGACTATTACACAGAAAGCAGCAATAACTTCTTTAACGCTGATTCAAACAAGAACTATTAATCTTTCAGGCTGTTCTGAGTGATCAGGACAGCCTTCCTTTTTATGGTGGTGCTTTATGAAAAGAGTATTCCTGCTGCCCCGGCTGATCCTTGTCATGCTGTTCATGAACCTTGTTCCGCTGTGGTGCGGTATCAGTCCGGGGAAGGCTGTTATGGTGCTGCTGACAGTATTCCTCTCGGCAGCCTACCTTTACATCGTTTTCGGCAAGGGAAGGGCAAAGTCTGAAAGTCCCAGGCTGCGGCGCATAGACAAGGGCGCAGACCTGATATGGCTGGGCGGCTTCGCTGCCGTCATCGAGGTCATTGTACTTTGGATATGGTTCTCAAAGACCTCCGCCGGCACCGTCCCGAAGGTATTCGCAGCAGTAATGCCTGTCCTGTCAGCGGCACTCCTGGTATTCGCCGGAGTTGTCAGAGTCACGGCAGGCTCAAAGCAGATAAAGCTCCGGGACTATATACTCCTGCTGACGCTGTGGTGGTGTCCCGTTGTGAACATCTTCATCTTCCGCAGCTTCTACAAGACCGCAAGACGTGAATACGTCTTTGAGTCCGACAAGCTGGAGCTTGAGAACGCCCGTGCAGAGAACGAGATATGCAAGACCAGATACCCAGTGATTATGGTCCACGGCATCTTCTTCCGTGACTGGCAGCTCCTTAACTACTGGGGCAGAGTCCCTGCCACGCTCATCCGCAACGGCGCACAGGTATACTACGGCGAACAGCAGTCCGCACAGTCCATAGCCGACAGCGCCGGGGAGCTGAAGGAGACCATACTCAGAGTCATCAGGGAGACCGGTGCGGAAAAGGTGAATATAATTGCCCATTCCAAAGGAGGACTCGACTCCCGCTACGCTATAAGCTGCCTCGGTATGGATAAGTACGTGGCTACACTTACCACCATCAACACTCCCCACAAGGGCTGCGACATGGTGGATTTCCTCCTTGACAAGCTGCCGGACAGCTTTGCACAGTTCCTGGCTGCAAGATACAACAAGCTGTTCACCAGACTCGGAGATACCGCTCCCGACTTCATGGCAGGAGTGAATGACCTCAGTGCAAAAAAGGCAGCCTCCTATGACGAGCTTATGCCGGACTCACCGGAGGTCAGCTACCGCAGCGTTATGTCCACCATGAGCCGGGCAGGTTCTGCCGGGCCGCCCCTCAACATCGGGTATATGCTGATAAAGAAGCTCAACGGCGCAAACGACGGTCTTGTGTGGGAGAAGTCTGCTATCCACGGCACCCACCGTGACATCACCTCCCCCAAAAAGCGTGGCATCAGCCACGGCGATATGATAGACCTCTTCCGTGAGAACATCGAGGGTTTCGATGTGCGTGAGTTCTATGCAGGCATCGTCAGTGAGCTGAAGGAACAAGGCTGGTGAATCTCCGCCTTATGCTCCGGCAGAGATAGTAAGCCGGTATGCAGAGAATGAACCATACCCCGGTGTACAGCGGACATATCTGTCCCATGAAATTCAGCGGTACATCCGAATAATCCCACACTCTCCAGCCCATTATCATATTGTCAAATATCCCCACCGGCAGCTCTATGGCTGTTATCATAAGCGCACCTATGAGGCTGCTCGATGCCGGACTCAGCCTGAACCGCATATTGATGCTGTACAGCAGCGCCAGTGCAGCTCCTCCGGTAAGCGCCATAGTCCAGTGGGTGTATCCACGTGTGATTATCTCAAAAAGGCTGTAGATAAAATATCCCATAAGAAATGCGAAAAGTGACTGCAGCGGTTTCATGGCAATACCTCCCTGTATCGTTTCAGCCATAGTGTGTCACATTTTCACAGTAATATTCAGGCAGTCAGGTCTGCCGGAAGGAGTTAGCAATGCGTAAAAGCTGTATCCTTATGCACATTTCCAGTCTCCCGTCAGAGTACGGTATAGGCAAGCTGGGAAAAAGTGCATATGATTTCGTAGATTTTCTCAGGTCTGCCGGAGTGAAATGCTGGCAGATACTCCCCCTCTCGCCCACAAGCTACGGCGATTCCCCCTACCAGTCCTACTCCGTACACGCAGGGAACCCCTACTTCATCGACTTCGATATCCTCGAACAGGACGGGCTCCTGGAGCGTCACGAGTACGCCTCCCTCACCTGGGAGAGTGATCCGGACAGGGTGGACTACAGTCTTATCTATGACCGCTGCTTCGATGTCCTGAGAGTTGCCTATTCCCGTTTCAAGCCCTCACGCTTCCCGGATTACAAGAAGTTCTGCGACGCAAACAAGTCATGGCTGGATGAGTACGCACTGTTCATGGCACTGAAATTCCGCAATGACGGAAAGCCCTGGTACGAGTGGGACGCTCCCATAGCCATGCACAAGACCAAGGCTCTTGCAGAGGTGAAGAAGGAGCTGAAAAAGGACATCGGCTTCTATAAGTTCAACCAGTTCCAGTTCAGCCGCCAGTGGAAGGAGCTGAAAAAGTATGCCAATGACTCCGGTGTGGAGATAGTGGGAGATATGCCTATATACTGCGCTCTGGACAGTGTGGAGGTGTGGTCGCAGCCGAAGCTGTTCTGGCTGGACAAGAAGCACCGTCCGGTACGTGTGGCAGGCTGTCCCCCCGACGACTTCTCACCCACCGGTCAGCTCTGGGGAAATCCCCTCTATGACTGGGACTACCATAAAAAGACCGGCTATAAGTGGTGGACAGAGCGGATAAAGTCTGCCGCAGAGACCTACGATACCGTCCGCATAGACCACTTCCGGGGCTTTGAGAGCTACTACACCATTCCCTACGGCAGCGAGGACGCTACAGTGGGCGACTGGAAAAAGGGCCCGGACTCCGAGCTGTTCCGCATGGCAGAGGAAAAGCTGGGCAGACTTAACGTTATAGCCGAGGACTTAGGCTTTCTCACGCCGGAGGTACATCAGATGCTGGAAAAGTGCGGCTATCCGGGAATGAAGGTGCTCCAGTTCGGCTTCTCGGACGGTGAGAACGAGTATCTTCCGCATAACTTCACCACCACCAACTGCTATGCCTACACCGGGACTCACGACAACGAGACTCTCAACGGCTGGGTGGGAGCTATGGACAAGAAGTCCCTTAAATTCGCCAAAAAGTACCTGAACGTCAGCAAAAAGAGCCAGATACCGGAGGCAGTCATCCGTGCCGTCTGGGGAAGCATTGCACAGGTCGCCTGCGCCCAGATACAGGACTTTCTGGATTCCCCGAAGTCTGCCCGCATGAACACTCCCTCCACCCTCGGGAACAACTGGCAGTTCCGCACCCATAAGGAGGACTTCACTCCGGAGCTTGCAAAACGTATAAAGAAACTCAACAAGCTATACAACAGATAAGGAAGCACTTATGAAAAAGACTCTATTGATACTTGCAGCAGGTATCCTTCTTACCGGCTGCGGAGTTATGGACTCCGCCAGCGATACCGATACACCGGTCATATCAGTGACCGAACCTGTTTCCGAAGCAGAGACGACTGTTACAGTCACCGAAACGGAAACAACAACTGAAACGACTGCCGCCGCAACAACTGCTTCTGCTGCGGCAGTTACCGAAGCTGCTGCCGAGCCGGCAGCGCCCATCGACGAATATGAGGACGAGCTGTATACCTCGCATATAGAGAAAGTACCACCTGAGGAACAGGCGGCTCTCGACAAGCTGAATGCAAAGTACGGCAAGAACTTCACTTTCATATGCAGAGAGGTCCAGTGGGAGTTCATCGGCGTGCCGATACCCGAAAAGAAACCCACGACCTATACGCTTGAGGATGATGAGGGCAGACGTTTTTTAGCTTTCGGAACAGAGGACAGCGATGAGATAACCAGCGATAACTATACTTTCCCCTTGTACAAGGATGATCTTTTCGATCATACGAGGGACTATATCCGCAGCTATACTCAGGCTGGCAAGCTGTGGATACTGACTCCGTATAAGACCTGGCTGCCCTTTGAGGCACCTGCCGAAATGACGTATGAGGAGTTCTTTTCTTACTTCTGCCAGCAGGAGGGCAAGATCTTTGCAGACATACTCCTTCCCGAGGGAACGGAGCTGCCTGAGGAGCTGACGTCCTTTGACGGTCTGAACAGCATATATCTTGATGGCTTCGGATGCCCTGTCAATCTCGGAGTATACTATCTGCCGCAGAGTGATTATGACAGCCTTGAAGATGTGACATACGGCGATATAGGCATCGACCATGATCATCTGAAAGGCGCAAACGCAGAGATAAGAGTATCCTGATCAGAAAAACTGACTTCCGTGAGAAGTAAATGAATAATGGAGGAAATGATGGATAAGAAAGTGTTTATGGAAAAATTCACTGGCAGACTGCCGAAGGATATAAAGTCCGCCACACCCCAGCAGCTCCACAACGCCCTGGGAGATACGGTCATGGAGCTTTACAGGGAACAGTGGGACAATGCCCGTCAGGAACACCTCTCAAAGCGCCGTGCGGCATACCTCTCAATGGAGTTCCTGGTGGGACGTGCGGTATACAACAATCTTCTGTGTCTGGGTATATATGACGAGGTACAGCAGGCGTTCACTGAGCTGGGGCTTGATCTTGCAGACCTTGAGGTCATAGAAGATGCAGCTCTCGGAAACGGCGGCCTCGGACGGCTTGCCGCCTGCTTCCTGGACTCCGCCGCAGCTCTCGGACTCCCCCTTGACGGCTACGGCATACGCTACAAGTACGGACTTTTCAGGCAGTCTATCGTTGACGGATTCCAGAAAGAGGACATCGACGACTGGACTCGTTACGGCGATCCCTGGTCAGTACGCTGCGAGGAGGACACAGTGCTTATAGAGTACAGCGGTCAGACCGTAAAGGCAGTACCCTACGATATGCCCGTATTCGGCTGCCGCACCGATAATGTGGGGACTCTCCGTCTGTGGCAGGCAGAGCCGGTAAAGGAGTTCGACTTCGATACCTTCAACAAGCAGGATTACCTTGAAGCGTCCAGGGAAAAGATATACGCCGAGGACATCTCTCGTGTGCTGTATCCCAATGACGATACCGACGAAGGCAAGAAGCTCCGTCTGAAGCAGCAGTACTTCTTCAGTGCCGCATCACTGACCGACATACTCCGCAAGCATAAGGCTCGTCACGGCACTCTCGACAACATCGCTGACTATATCACCGTTCAGCTAAACGATACCCACCCCGTCATATCTGTCCCGGAGCTGATACGTCAGCTTGTGGACGGCGAGGGCTGGAGCTTTGAGAAGGCATACGGAACTGCAAAGAAGGTGTTTTGTTACACCAACCATACCGTTATGCAGGAGGCTCTTGAGAAGTGGCGTACCGGACTTGTGGAGGAAGTGCTCCCACGTATATACTCCATCATCATTCAGATAAACGAAGCCCTTATTGCCGAGCTTTACGCTGCCGGAGTCCCCAGAGACAGGATAGGCAGGATGAAGATAATCAAGGGAGACCTTGTACACATGGCGGATATGGCGTGCTGCTGCTCCGTTCACATCAACGGCGTTGCAGAGATACACACCCGGATACTGAAAGATACTGTCCTTGCAGACTGGTACTCTTTCCGCCCGGAGGCTTTCCGCAATGAGACAAACGGTATCACTCAGCGCCGCTGGCTGGCACTGTGCAACCGTGAGCTTTCCGGACTTATCACCGATCTTCTCGGTGACGACGGCTGGATAACCGACCTTGACCGTCTGAAAGAACTGGAGAAGTACGCCGATGACGAGAATGTCCTCCGCCGCTTCATTGACATCAAGCAGCAGAAGAAACAGCAGCTCTCGGACTATATCGCATCCGCAGAGGGGATCACGCTGTCCCCGGACTTCATATTCGATATACAGATAAAGCGTCTTCACGAGTACAAGAGACAGCTCCTCAATGCCTTCTCGATACTGTGGCTGTACTACGGCATCAAGGACGGCAGCATCAGGGACTTCAAGCCTTCGGCATTCATCTTCGGAGCCAAGTCTGCTCCCGGATACCGCCGGGCAAAGGCGATAATAAAGTACATCAACGAAGTCGGAAGGATAGTATCATCCGATCCCGATACCCGTGATCTTATCAAGGTGGTATTCGTGCAGAACTACAATGTATCCTATGCTGAAAAGCTGGTGGCAGCGGCTGATGTGTCAGAGCAGATCTCAACTGCCGGAACTGAGGCGTCCGGTACTGGAAACATGAAGCTGATGCTCAACGGCGCAGTCACCCTCGGCACCTATGACGGTGCAAACATCGAGATAGTACAGGAAGCCGGTGAGGAGAACAACTACATCTTCGGCGCAAGAGTTGAGGATCTGGAGAGGATAGTACCTGAGTATGACAGCCGCAGGGTATTCGCAGAGGACGATATGATCCGCCGGGTAGTGACTACACTTATAGACGGTACTGTGTCCGATGGCGGCAGCGGTGACTTCCGTGAGCTGTACACTGCCCTCCTTGACGGAGCAAGCTGGCACGCTCCCGACCACTACTACCTGCTCGGCGACATACGCAGCTACATGGAGACCAAGCTCCGCAGCAACAGCGACTATCGTGATGACCGCATGGGATTCGCACGCCGTCAGTGGCTGAATATGTGCAATGCCGGAAAGTTCAGCTCAGACCGCACCATTGCAGACTACGCTGCCAGCATCTGGAATATAGAGGCATAACAGAAGCCCCGGTCAGTGACCGGGGCTTTTTCTGTAGGAGGTCGGTTATCCGAGTATTTCATGAAGCTGTGTGCATATGTCAGCTTCTTCCGGAAGTGCCGTTCTGATGCAGCCGGAGTCTCTGCGTCTGTCACTGCTGCCGTCGAACCATGCGACTCTTCCGTCAGCGTACACAAGTATATGCCGTGTGGTGTCGTTGACTCTGCAAGTGAACTCAAACTCCGGAGTCTCGTCCTCGCCGGGTTCAGCCTCACGGGAGTTCCAGTTATAGCCGTAGAAGAGCTGTGTGAGCCTGTGCAGCCTGTCATAGTCTATTATCTCAATGCTGCCGTTGACGGTCGTACTGCCCATCTTATCCAGTGAACCGAAGGGCGGATATACCTCAGCACCTGTCATCAGGCAGAAGCAGTGCATCAGGTTATCCGAATCCACCCTGAATGCCGTTGACTGTATGTCATCGCTGTCGGTATCATTTATCATATGGCTCACGTTCCACACCGCATAGTCATTGTCATACACGACCAGGCTGTATACCGTATCATCAATGCGGTAGGACATATCAAATTCCCCGAATCCAAGATGCTCGTCAGTACCGGTGTATCCCTCCGGAGCCTTCTGCCAGTAAAAGCTCTGCAATATCGCTGCCGTATCCTGTGCAGCAGGATCTGAGGTGCTGAGGCTGTGTACGGCAAACTTCCCGGCATAGCATCCTATCTCCTGACCGCTGTAATTGCCGAAGGGTGCATCCTCACCGTACAGACCTTCGCCGAAGAGTATCTGACCGATCCCTTCTGCGAGTTTGTCAAAATCGGTATCATAGATGCGTATACAGTCCTTGTCGGCAACGACCACACATCCGGAGCCGTTGGGGGAGATGTTGACGAGAGTAGTTCCGAGTACCTTGTTCTCCGTTTTGAAGCTGTAGGTAACGACATCACCGATCGCTATTGAGTTCGGATCATCCCAGAAGGAGGAGTTCAATGCCTCTTCAAACTCTTCATCTGTACGGTATTCCCTGTATTCCCTGATAGTCCATGTGAGTGAGCGGAAAAGCTCATCAAGAGCTGCGCTCTTTTCGGCGTCGGGGTAGTCATAGAAGCACTGGCTTTCAAGATAGTGGTGATCGGTGAATGCCGGGAAGGGATAGCCGTGATCCTCCTCGGTATCAGAGCCGTTTGCCACGTAGAGGATAATCTCGGTGCCGGCAGGATAATTCGCTCCTGCCTCCTTATCGGCGGATATCACATAGTCCTTGTCTTTGCCGGCAACGTAAGCTATCCTGACAGTAAATCCACGCTGTTCAAGCTGATCCTTTGCAGTCTCGCAGTTCATACCAACGACATCCAGAACCTGTATCAGCTTCAGCTCACCCATAGTCTCCGGCTCTGTGGGAACGGGTATCTCCCTGCCTTCAAGCACTGCGTCAACAGCGTCACGGAAGGAGACAGGATCAATGGCGTAGATCTCCACGATCTCGGAGTTCTTCTCCGTATCGGGGCGGCGGTATTCGAGGTATCTTTCGGTGCCAAACTCAATATCTCCGTGCCAGCCGTTTTCATCCTGTGAGCGGAATCTGTAGCAGTACTCGTCTATCAAGGGTATTCCCTCACCCAGGAGTGAACCGTCGAAATTCGGATCAAAGCCCTCGTCGCCGGTATTGTAGGTGTGTATCAGATCCCAGGGCTGTGAGCGGAAGAACCGGTTGAGCTGCTCTGCCTGTTTTTCGGAAAAAGGCTTGCCGCCCTCCGGCATGGGGTATTTGCCGTCCAGGTCGCCCAAGAAGTTATAGGCGGATATATCGCCGAACGGCACTTCATAGCTCACCGGCTCGCTCGTTTCCGTACCGGGATCGCTGACACCGACGGGAACTCCGCTGCGGGAGATAAGACTTACCGAGAAGCCTATCCCGGCTGCCACGACCGCACAGGCGGCAAGTCCGGCGATAACACGGCGTATGGGATGGGACTTCACACGCTCTACCTCAAATACGTGCCGAGTCTCCGTAACAGTGCCTGTATCCGGGGACTTTCCTGCGTGCTTCATACAATTCTCGACTATGCGTATCTTCTGCTCTTCTGTAAGATGTATCTGCTCAGCGCTCTGTCTGAGATTATCTGTATCCATATTTTTCATAGCTTACTCCTTTCCGTATTCCTCAGCCAGCAGCTTCCTGCCCTTTTGCAGGCGCATCTTGACTGCGGATGAACTTATGCCTGTCATGTCTGCGACCTCGTCCACCTTATATCCTTCGATGTAATGAAGTGTCAATACGATCCTGTACTTCTCCGGCAATGCCATCAGCGATTCCAGTATCCGGCTGTCCGACGGCTTTGCTGCCAGGCTGTCCAGTACTTCCTCAGGCTCAGTGAAGTGTCGTTTCCTGTATCTCAGCAGGCTGCGGCATTTATTTGCAGCTACTGTCAGAAGCCATGCCTTTTCATGCTCTCCGTCAGCGAATGCCGGAGCCTTTTCCATGTACGCTATAAAGGTCTCCTGCACTGCATCCTCAGCATCTGCCGTATTCTTCAGCATCACTATACACAGCCGGTACAGCATATCACCGTACTCCTGTACTGCGTCATTGATCCTTTCAGCAGTGAGCATGGTCCTCATCTCCTTTCTTTTCTCAGGGGATACAGATCTGTTGTTTCATCCTCTTTCACTTATAACACGCCCGGAAGCTCTCTTTGGTCAGCAGAAAAACATATTTTATTTTTTTAACATAAGCACATAAAGTTTTCCCCCTGTCCTCGTGTAGAAAAGGACAGGGGGAAAAGGAGGTTGTTTCTCGGAGATTTCGTTAGTTAAGGATATCAGCTCTGTTCGCTGACAAGAATGGAGAGCCTGTTCTGGATAAGATCGGCAGTCTCCTGGGCGCTTCTGTAGCCGCTGAAGAAGGAATTAACTTCCTCGTTTATGATGTTGTAAAGCTCGTCATTATATATAAAGCTCTTTCCGCCGCCTGCTGAGAGAATGTACTTCTCTACAAGGTCTCTTTCTTCCTTGCTGAGATTGGGGATCTCCTTTGTCTCGCCGTTGATATATACAGAATCCTTGTAGGTCTGCTTCTTTCCGTCGGCATCCTCCCAGTAGGGATCCTTCATAGCATCATCGAGCTTCTTCTCGAATGCAGACTTCAGTGCAGGGAGGCTGTATATAGTGCTGCCTGTCTGGTATTCCTCAGTGAAGAAGGAGGAGATGAACTGCCAGCAAGCGTCCTTGTTCTCACTTGAATTCAGGATAGCGTAGCCTGAGCTTACATCAACACGG
Organism: Ruminococcus sp.; assembly: GCA_003488415.1. Classification (GTDB taxonomy): domain Bacteria; phylum Bacillota; class Clostridia; order Oscillospirales; family Ruminococcaceae; genus Ruminococcus. The sequence goes on from DNLQ01000089.1 coordinate 14,099, forward strand.
GCGATGCTTCCGTCCTGAGTGGGATATCCTACGATAGTCATATCATCGCCCACATAGCCGTATCTGTTCTGTGCGTACTGTCTGATATCATACAAGTACATATTGCTGAGAAGAGCTTTGTCATTGAGAACGGCTGCCTGTCTGTCCTCCCAGTACTTTGACTGCTCCTCGTCGGTAGCGTTCTCCCAGTCGAAGCCCTCCTCGTCGGGGAAGGTGTTGCAGAACTCAAGTATCTTCACGAACTCAGGTGAATCGAAGGAACAGGTTCCTGCCACCAGGTCAACGAAGTCCATACCGTTGTTGCAGAGTGTAGAGAATACAGCTAACTTTGTATTATCAGAATTGAATAAAGACATACCCTCGGGGAGGTTATTTACTGTATCAATGAATTCGTCGATATTCCATGAATCCTTGTCATAGAACTTCTTTTTGCAGCAGAGAGTGGAAACGCCGAAGCTGGGAACTATAGACAGGAGCTTTCCGTTTACCTCACAGGCATCTATGACATTATCCACAAGCTCTTCCTTCTTCACAGTACCGTCCTTGCCCAGGTAGTCATAGAGGTCTGCGAATGCGCCCTTGTTTGCAAGTGAAGCGATAAGGTTAGCGCTTGTCTGTACCATATCAGGAGCTTTTCCGGCAACTATATCCATCTTGAGCTGATTATCGGGGGAATTTATCATCTTCTCGTTTTCCTCGTCGTACTCATAGTACTTGCCGTAATCAACTACCTTGATCCTGTACTTGTCATTTGCCTTATTGAAGTCTGTTACCATTTTAGTGGTATACGGATCGCTTCCGTAAAGTGCAAGAGTGATTATCTCCTTTGATGCCTCAGTTCCGTCGCTCTTGGAAAGACGCATGAAGCCGTTGGTATTGTTAATATAGTCCTCGGAGTACACGATGAATGTACCGTCCTCAGCAGCTACGAAGCCACGGACACTGCTGCCGTCCATGTCGGAATCCACCCAGTTTACTATCTGCTGTGTGCTTCCGTCTGCCTTTACGCCGTAAAGGGCTGTAGAGCCTGAAACGTAGAATCTGTAGTCGCCTGTACCTCTTGCAATGGCATTTCCGCCGTTAAGCTCAACGCCGCTGAGTTTCAGATCCTCGCCTGACGGCTTCATATCAGCGACATTGATAGTCTTTACTACCTGTCCCTCTTCGCCCCAGGTGAGACCTATGATATTTCCGTCAGAATCATAACCGGTAGCACTGAACCAAGTATTGTCTCCCATGTCCAGTTCATCGCCTACAGTTCCGTCGGCATTGATGATAAGGTAGATCTCTTCCTCGCCGCTGACATTGGCGATCACACTTCCGTCGCCGCAGGGGAAAATATTGCCGATGCTGGCAGGGCTGTTATCGTCATATGCGTACTTTTCAAGGCCTGTGATCTCGTTCTCGGAGATGATCTCGCCGTCCTCGCTTAAAACAGCCAGCTTCTTGCGGTATACGACGTCCTTGTATAATTCCTCATAATCGAAATTCTCACCGTCAAAATCAGGATCGCTCAAGTCGGGCAGCTTCTTGTCGCCGAAGTCGGTGATGTTTGATACTATGTAGATATTTCCGTCATGACCGGGAACAGCGTTCCAGTAAGCCTGGATATTTTCAGCGTCATCAGCCTTATAGCTTATCTCCTTTATATCGGAGAACGCAGGATCTGTAACATACATCACTGTTGAATCATCCTTGTAGGCTGTGATGAGCAGCTTGTCTGATGAAGGAAATGCGCAGATGCTCTGGAGATAACTGAACTCCGGTGTTCCGGGAATATCTTCAGCCACATAAGTATAGTCTGATCCTGCCTGCTTTATCTGCTCGACTTCGTTTCCGGCAGCTGCTGAAGATGAACCATTGGAATCGGGATCCTTTTCCCCGCTGCTTCCCCCGGGTGCAGCCGCACACGAGCCGGCAGATGCAAGCATTGCAAGAGCTGAGAGTCCGGCGATAGTGCGTTTTACAGCATTTGAGAATGATAGATTTTTCATAGTAGGTAACCCCCTGTAATATATTTCTGTATTATTGATACGGCATAAAGTACCTGTGACCTGCTTCTGTTTTTCGTATTTTAACAGCAAGTCACCGTTGCATTATTGTTATTTGGCAGCCGGATCAATAACAGTTTTTTCAGCTTCCTTTTGTTGCTTTTTCAGATGTCTTTTATATCTGATCTGATATATCTTGTCCACAACGGAACTTATGAACGCCACCTTATTGCGGCTGATGAATCTCCATACAAGGTACAGGATCCAGAGTACCGTCAGTACCGGAGGTGCATAAAGCAATCTCCGGAAGAAGTAAAGAGGTGAGAGCTTGTATTCGGTTATCCTTGAAGCGTTTTCCCACCAGGGATATATGACCTTGGAGTCACGCACAGCGTACTTCCAGCGCTTACGGAACTTCTTCGCAAGAACAGAGGGCTTGAAGCGGTGGGTATTATCAATTATCTCAGCTTTCCCGTCGCCGTAGCTTTCCACGCTCTCCTTCAGCGAATTGTACACATAGTTCTCAACGGGATCCGGTGCTGCACATTCATACACCGTGACCTTATTGAATTCGCTTTCGCCGCTGCCTTCCTCTTTGAGAGGATCCTCCCCGGAGGCAAGACCGAGGTATCCTGCTCCTCCGTAGGATATATATACTTTAGGAGTATCGCTTATACACTCCTTCTCCGCTTTGGTGGAGGGAGTATCCACAACTCCTGAGATAAAGAATCTGGTATCGTTTATGTAGATCTCCTGTCCGGCAACATTATCCGAACTGTACAGCTTCCATGCCAGTTCCCGGTCAATGACCACGCCGTCCTGCATGATGTCGCTGTCAGAGAAGTAGCAGCCGCTGAGGAGCCTGAGATCGTGAAAGAAGAAGAAATCTCCGCCCACGATCGTTATCTCTGTCTCGGACTGAGCCTTGTTGGCTCCCACTGCTCTTCCGCTGCCTCCGGGAGTGCTGTACGCATCAGTGAATAATGACCTGCCGTCCTCTGAGATCATGGAGACATCTTCAAGAGACTTTGTCAGGGCACTCCTGAGTGACATTACGCCGTCCTTGTTCATGCCGGCATCATCTGAGAAGAAGCAGCTCACCTGAGTACTGCCGCCTTCACTGTCCCAGCGTTCGGCAGCATTGTTGTAATGCTGTGACCGGGCTGAAACTCCGCCGATGCCTGTAAGCACCAGTGCGCCCGCAATGGAAGCGGCATTGATGCCGGCGATAACGGCGTGGAGCTTTCTGATTCTGAATTTCATTGAAACACCGCCTTCTGACCGTCGGATCACTTGTCCTTCATGCGGACCTGATCCTTGGGAGCTACGTGCTTGCTGGCGGCAGTGATAACGTACTCACCTGATCCGATATTGCCCTGTACCGCACTTGAATTCTCATCGGAGGACAGTATGGTGACACCTACTCTCTCTGCATAGTAGCGGTTTCCGAGAGGTGAGCTCCTTGATACTACGGTAAGGACGAAGTCTCCGTCATTATCGTGACCTAAGGCGCTCTTGGGGACTATACAGTCATAGCTTCCGCTTCCGCAGGGGATCGAGAGGTCAAGGAATGTACCCGACTTCACATCACCGGTGACTGAGAATACCAGCACACGCTTGTTCTTGCCTGCGATGGGATCGCTCTTTATATCTGTAAGAACAGCCTGGATGCTGTTGCCCCAGCTGTTCATTACCTCTGCCTCTACGCCCTTTTTGATCTTCTTGGTCTTTTCGGCGTCAACAGTTATCTGAACTGTATAGCCTTCCTCTGAGAGGTCGATGACTGCAAGGGGAGTATCGGGGATAGCAGTCTCTCCGGGCTTGATGCTGACTGAGCTTACAACACCGCTGTACTTGGAGCGTATCTCTGTTACAGCAGTCTTGCTGCGGAGCTTGTCCACCTTTGCCTGAGCCTGATCTATCGCCTTCTGCTTGGCTTCCATATCTATAGCGTCCAGCTTGGACTGATTGCTGTTCTCGGACTTAGCCTTGTTGAGAGCATCGACTGCACTGTTAAGAGCCTCCTGGCAGGATGCAACATTTTCATTGAGTGCTTCTATGGACTCGCCCTCGGATGCAGCTCCGGACTCCTCAAAGCCGCTTATCTGGTCGTTAAGGCTCTCTATTGAAGTCTCACAGCCTGAGAGCTGCTGTATGAGCTGACTGCGGAAGTCCCGGCAGTAATTATCGTATGCGGACTGAGCCTGCTCCCAGGCAGCCTTCTTGCTTTCCGAGTCTGCCTTTGCAGCCTCAAGAGCCTCGGGAGTGACCACATCCGGTACGTCAGCTGATCCAGCATCATCAATGTCTCCGTCCATGCCGCCGCTCCTTTTGCCTGAGAGCATTGCAGTATAGAGTGCGAAGGCGTTGTTGTAAGCCTTTTCTGCATTTGCGGCAGCCTGCTTCAGATTAATAAGATCCGTGCTGTATTCCGGAGCTGCCTGAGAAGGAGAATCGGAATCTATAGCCGTGATAGTTGCCTGGAGCTTCTCCTGCAGCTTCTCGTAACGTGAAAGCTCGCTTTTAAGGTTTTTGAGGGTGTTCTTATTGGCAGCTACGCTTCCCTGGTTCCTTATGGCAGCGTCACGTTTTGCGATAGCGGTATTGAGTGCTGCACGGGCATCGTTTACAGCCTTGTTCTGATCGGCGAAATCCTCACCGAGCTTCAGCTGTTCCTTGCGGTATTCCATCTGGAGATCATCAAGTTCCTTCTGAGCTGCGATAAGCTCCTCGCTCTCATCGCCGGACACGGTAAAGAGAACATCGTCCTTCTGTACCTCCTTGCCTTCCTTTATCATAACGGTGTCTATCACCAGATTGCTGTCTACCTTGACCTCGTAGCTCTGGTCTGAGGAGACTGTGCCGTTCTCACGGATGCGCTCGGTAAGTTTTCCGGACGTAGCTCTCTCCGTGGAGATCTCAGCCAGTGACTTGTTCATAATGGTATTTGAGAAGAAAGTAAGTACCAGGAGAACAGCCAGGAATATGATAAGTATGGTTTTTATTATCTCACGTCTCCGGCGGGGATCGTAGGTTCCGGTATCTTTATCCTTTATGTTATCTTTTACAGTATCGCTCATAATTGCCACTCCTTTGTCTTGTTTTCCGGATCAGCCCTTGATGCCGCCGGAATAAACGATACCCTCCACAAGATATTCCTCACCGTAGAGGAACATCAGTATAGTCGGCACCATATATACCACTCCGACAGCGAAAGCAAGTCCGATGTCTCCTGCATTTATCTGAGATAAGAATACGGAGAGCGGGTGCATGGAGGAATCCTTGATAAGCACCAGCGGCTGCTCCACCATGTTCCAGTAATCAATGAACACCAGCATAGCGATCGACACAAGTGCTCCCTTGCACAGCGGAAGATGTATGCGTGTGAGTATCTGGAACTCACTTGCGCCGTCCAGCTTGGCAGCCTCAACATAGGAGACAGGGATGCGGCGCATTACCTTGGTCAGCAGGAAGATACTGAACGGAGAGAATATTCCCGGCAGTATCACCGCCCAGCGTGTGTTGAGCAGGTTGAATTTATCTGCCACCAGGTAATTAGGTACAAGAGTTACCTGATATGGCATTATCATAAGAATGATGTATACAAAAAAGATAATGCCCTTTATCTTTCCGGGATACCGTGAAAATCCGTAGGCAGTGAATATAGCCACAAGCATCTGGAAGAGCGTTATGGGTACTGTGAGTATCACTGAGTTCCAGAATTTCAGCAGGTAATCCGGACTCTTGAGAAGCACTGAATTATACTGTGAGAATGTCACCTTGTCCGGAATGAATTTAAGGTTGACGTTCTCGGAGATGAAGGTCTTTTTGTCCTCGGTCAGATTGCCGATCATAGCACCGTAGTTTGCGGAGATCTCTGTAGAGGTCATGAATGAATTGGCTATGGTCAGCACTGTAGGCATCAGGAACAGCAGAGCAGCCGATGCAGCGAACAGGGCAAAAAGGAGATTGACGGTTTTTTTCTTTCTCTCTCTGGTCATCAGTTCTCCACATCCTTTCCGAAGATGTCCTCAGCGATGAGAAGGACTGCCATAATGACTATCATTATTATCGAGAACAGTACCGCAGCAGCAGAGAGCTTCTGATAATC
>DNLQ01000148.1:0-3021 GCA_003488415.1 Ruminococcus sp.
CACGCCCTTGAACTTGTCTGCCAGCTTCATTCCCCAGCCATAGCGGTCAAGGCTCGTCGAGGTGGACGAGTCATATTCACATACGGTGGAATCGCCCACAAGATAAACATTGCCGGAGAACTTGAAATCAGCCGGTTCATAAGCGGTCACAACGGGCTGCGGACGTGCAGAAATATCGGGCATCTCCTCATTGAGCAATGCCTGTTCATTGATAAGCTCACGTCGCATAAGTACCATATCAAAAGCATCGAGCCTATCGTCCGGGCAAATGTCACCAGCCTTCCAGTTCGCAAGCTGAGTGCCGGGAACGGCAAGAAGCCATTTTTGCAGTGATACAAGGTCTGCAACATTTAGCGTACCGTCATCGTTCACGTCGCCTGTGAGCTTTCTTGCGAATACAGTATAGTTCACGCAGCCGGCGGACTGACCGTTCGTACCGAGAGTCACTGTGTCGCCTGCGTGGAAAGCGCATGAATATATCTCATATACAACATCACTGCTGTTCACCGTAAACAGGCCCGTATCAGTGCAGCCGCTCATCCAGCCGGGGACTGCCTCCACACGCCTGTCAAGTGCGATATATACTGTCATATCAGCGCCCGCAGTGAACTGCGCCTGCCTGCCGGTAACGTTCTTGGCATCGCATGAGGTGATGATACGCTCAGCGCCTGTGAGCAGCTTCGGCAGGAACGAGTATGCCACCTCACGGTCACCGTAAACGAGGTCTCCCGAAGCGGAGGACTTCGCTATGCTCCACTTTGCATTGAATGCGTTTTCCACGACATTCAGGCTGCGGACAAGCGTACCGTCTATCGGCTCGATAACTACAGGCTTACTGGGTACGGATATATAGTCCGCAGCCGGAACTCCCGCAGAAGCAAATGCAGCATAGGTCATCGCAGATGCACTGCTCTTGGAGCCTGAATTCTTCATGGTGTATGTCTTTACGTCCTCACCTGACATGGCCTTATAGGTATAATTTGAGGAAGGTCTCCATTTGCAGGGTACAGAATAGCTCGGATTGTTTGCCGTGCCCTCGCCCTGCTTAGTGCGGCTGACACTTACGAATACAGAGCCGTCCTCAGCGTAGGCGCCGGGATAGGTTATCTGGTTCCAGTCACAGATCACGTTGCCGCCCTTTTCGTAATAGCAGTTTTCGGCATAGATCTCTGACGCTGTGTGGACAGTATAGCCCATGCTGAAATTGTACACGTAATTATTGAAGCTGTGATAATAGCCGTAGCGCATGAGTGCAGGCGCACGTGTCACGGTATCGTGGTAATAGTTATCGCAGAGAGTCACGCAGGGCTGACCGTTATAGGTCTTGTAGGTCTCTTCATCGTCTGTGGGATAGCCCAGCAGTACGCCGTATTCATGGTGTCCGAAGGAGCAGTCAGAGACAGTCACATAGTCAGACGTTCCCTTGAAATTGAGGAACTTATCCCAGTCGTCCGAGCCGAGAGAGGAAGTCTCTATCTTGTCGTGTCCCCGGAAGTCGATATGGTCTATCCAGAAGTTCCAGCCGTATGCGAACTCCCAGATGTTATCGGTGTTCAGCTCGGTGTCGTGAGTGAGGTCGAAATTGCGTATTATCACATTATACCCTGGACCGTAATTTTTATCATAGGTACGGAAGTACACATTATAGAGCTTATGCGCACCGTAGCTGCCGATGATGGTCTTGTTCGGCTGGAGGTAGATGTAGTTGTCACGGCAGTAGTAGCGCTGTCCGTTGTCGTAGCCGGTGCTTATCTCGTATTTTGACTTATCGCTCGTGCCATAGATATCCTTGGTGACTATTATCGTCATCGGATCTTTGCTGGTGCAGGCTGACTTGAGTTCATCAAAGGTCGTGACATCGACAGTCTTTCCGAAAAGTCCGCCTACAGCCGAAGCCTTTATGTCGCCGGAGGGAGTTTTGCAGTAACCTGCAAAGCCTTGCAAGCCCGCCGTATTCAGCAGCCATTTCTGACTGTTTGCCCCTGTGTATTCAGAGAGTGTGACCGTGTTTGCAGATGAATTGTACGTCAGTGCAAGGTCGGGAGCGCTGTAATTTGTGATCTTGTAATAAAGATCGTTCCCAAGTTTATCCTGCGCAACAGGTATGACATACCACTGCTGTGCGGGAGAATCGTCCCTGCCGTAGATAACGGCAGACGTACCGGCGGACGCTGAGCCGTCAAGCGGTGTGATGAGGCGTCCTGTACCCTGATTTACGATACGAAAGTAGGAGCCTGTGCTGTTCGTGCCGGCAAGGTCGAAGCGCCAGTTCTCGTTTTGCTCGCCGTTAGTCGTCCATGTGTTGAGAGCAGACTTATCCGAATAGCCTGAAATATTCAGATTCCTGCTGTTGTCGCCGGTGCTGATACGCAAAAGCTGTACCGGATAGCCGGTGCTGGCAGCACTTGTTTTCAGTGCTGCGGGAAATGCTGCTGCGATGAGGGTGAGCATCAGCATTACCGATGTCAGCACACCGACAATACGGGGATAAAGATGTCGTGAGAGGGTTGACATAGATATATTCCTCCTTTGTGTGCAGATCAGATTTGCCTTCTTAGTAAAGAATAACACATTTTTCACCAAAAGTCAAGAACCTTTGGCTATGTTTGCCGCCTGAGACATCTTTTGCAATATACTTGTTTCCTGCCTCTATAAGTTGACTGTCATCAAGGAGTCTGTCATTTTACAGGTCTTGCGGTCATAATGCAGACCGGTAATATATCAGAGTACCGGACACATACCGCCTCTTGACAATGCAGCCTGACAATATAAAAAGAGCAGGAAGCCCGGGTGTTGAGGACTTCCTGCTCTTTTTATAAAGGATGAAAATTGAAAAAATCTTATAAAGGATTGAATAAGGCTTGTTTGAAAGGGGCATTAGCTGCTTTCGCTTCACTCTGTTCCCCTTTGCTGATATTATTGTACCATAAGTGTACCAAAAAATCAAATATATAATTTTTATCCCTGGTATATAGATTATATATATCGACAAATGTACAAATTATGAATAAAACGATTTTA
>DNLQ01000148.1:3143-5247 GCA_003488415.1 Ruminococcus sp.
CCATTACTTTTTCTGTTACTAAAGTGTACCAAAACAGTCTGGTACGCTTTTATTTTTCAAGGTACAAAGTGACAATAGCCGGAAAAGAGTCACAGAAGCCGGAAATTTGTTAAATCCACGTAAAATCCTGCCGCAAACCCTTGACTATTTCCCTGCCGGTGTTATAATTTAATCGTAAGAATAAAGAATACTATATTATAAGGAGTTCATAGGTATGAACGAAGAATTTTCAATTTTTAACATCTTCACCATGCTCGGAGGACTTGCATTTTTCCTGTACGGAATGAACGTAATGTCCACAGGACTTGAAAAGCTCACCGGAGGCAAGCTGGAAGTCGCCCTGAAGAAAATGACCTCCACCAAGATCATGAGCATACTGCTGGGAATGGTGGTCACTGTAGCGATACAGTCTTCATCAGCTATGACCGTTATGCTCGTGGGTTTCGTAAACTCCGGTCTTATGCAGCTTGAACAGACTATTGCAGTCTGCTTCGGCTCCAACATCGGTACTACCTTCACCGCCTGGATACTCTGCCTGGGAGACATCGACGGCTCAGGTGAGGGAGGTGCTGCCGGATTCCTGCTGAAGTTCCTTGATCCGGAAGCGTTCTCGCCGCTTATCGCCCTGGTGGGTATCATTATGATAATGGCGTGCAAGAAGAACAAAAAGAAGGACATCGGACGCATACTTGTGGGATTCGCCGTGCTGATGACCGGCATGACACTGATGAAGGACTCAGTTGCTCCCCTTACAGCCTCAGAGGACTTCCGCAAAACCCTTACGGCATTTGAGAACCCGGTACTGGGCGTACTCGTCGGTACTGCCTTCACCGGCATCATCCAGAGCTCTGCCGGCGCTATCGCTATACTTATGGCATTCTCAGCAGGCAGGAGCATGACCTACGGAATGGCTCTCCCCATTATTATGGGCTGCAATATCGGTACCTGCGTTACCGCCCTTCTCTCTACTTTCGGCGTTTCAAAGGACGCAAAGAGAGTTGCCTGGATACACATTATCATCAAGATCATCGGTACACTCGTACTGCTGCCAATAATCATCGTGCTCCAGAAAATCGGAGTCATGGGCTTCATGGACAAGCCGGTGGGACTTGTAGGAATATCCGCTATGCACACCATATTCAACATCGCAACTACTATCATGTTCCTGCCCTTCACCAGACAGCTCGTTATGCTGTCCAGGATCGTTGTACCTGAGGGTAAAGGCGAGCCTGCTGAGGAGAAGCGTACAGTCACAGGACTTGATATAAGACTGCTCAAAACTCCGTCTGTAGCCGTTGCAGCCTGCAAATCCGTAACAGTGGAGATGGCTGAGATAACCAAGGAGACTATCGTCAGCGCCCTGGGACTGCTGGTGAATAAGTACGATGAAAAAACTGCCGCCGAGGTCATTGAGAAGGAAGACATCATCGACGAGTTTGAGGACAAGATCAACAGCTACCTTGTAAAGCTCGCCAAGAGCAGCATTACAGGTACAGACAGCCGAAGCGTGTCAAAAATGATGCACTGTGTGGGCAACTTTGAGCGTATCTCCGATCATGCGGTAAACCTGGTGGAAAGCGCACAGGAAATGTATGAAAAGGGTATCTCCTTCTCTCCGGAATGTGTAAAGGAGATCAGCGTAATATCCGAAGCGATCACAGAGAATATCAACAAGGCATTCGATGCCTATGTACTCAATAACCTTACCATCGCCCACAAGGTAGAGCCTCTGGAAGAAGTGGTGGATAACCTCAGCACCGAGCTGAAAAACCGTCACATCCGCCGACTCCAGAACGACGAATGCACTGTTGAACTGGGATACATCTTCCAGGATATCCTCACAAATCTTGAGCGCATCTCCGATCACTGCTCCAACATTGCCGGCTGTCTTATTGAGACCGACGAAAAGACCAACATCCACGCTTATCTCCACGATGTGAAGGAGAACGACGAGACCTTCCGCAAGGAGTACCGTGCTTACTCAGAAAGCTACTTTCTTAAACTTGGTGTAGTTGATGCTAAAAAGTAACATAGAGCCCGTAAGTCTTTCTTACGGGCTTTGCTTGTCGAAAGCACCGGTATCCTGATGGGACTGAGGGCGCTC
>DNLQ01000183.1 GCA_003488415.1 Ruminococcus sp.
CCGTTTTCAAACATTTTAAGGAAAATCCACTGAGTCCACTTGTAGTAGCCCTCCTCGGTGGTGTCGATAACTCTCGTCCAGTCAAAGGAGAAGCCTACGCGCTTAAGCTGTGAGGTGAATTTTTTGATATTGATGTCCGTTACCTGTCTGGGATGAATGCCTGTTTTAATGGCATAGTTTTCGGTGGGCAGTCCGTATGCGTCAAAGCCAATCGGGAAAAGCACATTGTAGCCCTCAAGCCTTCTTTTTCTCGACACAACCTCAAGACCGGAATAAGCCTTGATGTGACCTACGTGCATACCGTGACCGGAGGGGTAAGGGAACTCTACCAGAGCGTAGAACTTCTTCTTTGAGTGATCCTCAGAAGCCTCGAAGCTGTGGTGTTCGTCCCAGTATTTCTGCCATTTAGGTTCTATGCTCTTGAAATCATATCTGCTCATTTCATATCATTCCTTTTTATTATTATCTGTTCAGTCCTTGGCGGTAATAGAGCTTATGTCCATGTGCTCGCCGTCTGCCCAGAGCCCTTCCAGCTTATAGAACTCTCTTGTTTCCTTGTAGAATATGTGGACGATAATATCGCCGTAATCAAGCACAACCCAGGTATTTCCGGTATCGGACTCCCTGCGCTCAGGCTCTATGCCCTTCTGTGAAAGCTGAAACTCCACCTCGTCTGCAAGTGCTCTTACGTGGGTATTGCTCGTTCCGTTCACTATAACGAAGTAATCTGCAAGTATAGTCAGGTCTGCGATCTTGATACATTTTATATCTTCGCCCTTTTTGCTGTCAAGAGCCTTGATTATTATTTCCAGTTTTTCCTTCTCTGTTATCTGTGACATCTGATCATTCCTTTCCGTTAACGTGGTGCTTTAGCGGGATTACGCTGAGGCTCTGTACTGTCCTCTATCTCTTCAAGAGTTGCAGCGGTATCGTCATAGACATCGTATACGTAATCCGTGATAAGTTCCTGTATAGTGGAGTCTGTCCACTTCATGCTGTTCTGATAAGGTCTGTAGTATTTGTTGAGCATATCCAGTGTAGCCCTCTTGTGTACTGAATAAACATCATACTCAACTCCGTCGGGTGCAGGATACTTTGCGCCCTCTCCCGGTACCATGTTCACTGTTACATCGTCCATACTGAGAGTTGAGGCAAAGTCTGCCACCATACCTATATCCTCCATGCTCAGGTTAGTATAGAGGTACTCGTTGTCGTAGATCTGCTTCAGGTAGCTGTAGAGCTTGATGCGTCCCTCGTCCTTGACTATGCTCTGGAGCTTGTTCATAGCCGCCGCCATGAAACGTCTCTGATTCTGCATACGTCCGATGTCGCCTTCCATCCACTCCCTTCGGAAGCGTATGAACCACTCTGCCTGAGCACCGGTAAGGACAATATCACCGGCAGGGATTATTTTGTCCGCCTCGTACATTATCTCGTTCTCGATATTTATCGGGATACCTCCGATAAGGTCCACCATATCAACTATATCGAAGCAGGCGGTAGTGATGTATGCGTCTATAGGGATACCGAAGTTCTCCTGTACCGCATTTACTACCTTCTGTATGGGGGTAAGATTATAGTTCCTTCCCATAGCGTACACACTGTTGATCTTGCCTGTGGGACTGTCGGTATAGTCCGGGAGGCAGCAGTCACGGGGGATCTGGAGAATGTTCAGCTTTCCGTGTCCGATGTCGAACTCAAGCACCCACATTACATCGGTGTTGAACTCTTCCTCGTCAAAGCCGAGGAGAAGAATACTGTACTGTCCCTCGATGAGTTGGGGAAGGTCAAGTCCGTCGGTAAAGTCCTTTATGATGATGTCAGAATTGATCTTCAGATCCATATTGTTCTGCTCCAGGTCACCCTCCTTATTAAGGGGCTTCCACTGCTTGAACATATTCATTATGGAAATGTTGCTGGTTTCGCCTTTATAGCGTATTATAGGCATATTCAGTGCCATAGCGCATACCAGGAACAGACTTGCCGCTACTGACAGCAGTTTTACCAGGAAATCAGCCCCCCTGGGCGCCTGAGCCTTCTTTTCATGAGCGTTCTTCACAGTCTTGGAAGGCTTGCGTGCCGCTGCGGACTCAGCTTTCATGGCTCCGGCAGCAGCGTTCCCGTTATCTGGCGTCGTTTCAGGCTCTCTGAAGTGGACACCGGGATCATTTACCGTCGGCAGCTTTCTCAGCGGCTTAGGTCTGTTCTGCTCCTGAGCCTGCTGACTGCTGATCTTAGTCAGCTTTCTCAGCGGCTTCGGACTGCTTCCTGTATTCTCGCCGGGATCCTTTATTTCGTTCTGTGCCATTGATCGTCCTCTTTTCGCACTATTTGGATTTTGTCCTCTTTTGTTCTGTTTCACTCTTATCTTTTTTTCAGAAGCGCCGTATAGAAGTTGTACCCGTCTATGGTACACGGCGGAATTAGACCGTTCTTTTTAAGCACAGTCTTTATGGAAAAGGTAAGCGCATAGAGCATAGCCTGATCGAGATCAGTATATACCAGCTTGCGCATTTTATCCACATCCTTGTAGTCACGCTCTGCGGAGACCAGATCTCCCAGATAGACTATCTCCTCCAGCAGCGACATTCCTGCCCTGCCGACTGTATGGAAACGGATGGCATTGAGAATATCAATATCTTCAACGCCGTACCTTGATTTCACGAAGTAAGCTCCGGCAATACCGTGAAGGAGAGAACGTGTCTCCAGCTCCTCCCTGAACACGGCAAAGCCGCTTTCCTCCACAAGTGCCCTCTGCTCCTGAGCAGGAAGCTCCTTACAAATATCATGCAGAAGACCGGCAAAGTATGCCTTATCGGGATCCTCTCCGTACTTTTCAGCCAGTTTCCTGCACTCAGCAGCCACGTTAAGGGAATGCTGAAATCTTTTCTGGGAGAGATTCTCCTTGAGATATTTCTTTTTGTCATCAATACTGTACTTCAAGGATCATACCTCCTTTTCATTTTCACAGCCGGCTGAATAAAGATTCCTCGATCTAATATATTGTACTACATTTTTATCAAGATAGCAAGAGCAATTCTCATTTTTTGAAATTTTTTTCCTCAATTCGGTCGATGAGATCACAACCGGAGAGGCTTTGCTTATCAGTACCCTGCCGTACTTTCTCAGTTCTGAGGCTTTCTTTTCAAGTATCTCCATGTCGCCTTCCTCACGGGATACTGCGGCAAGAGTCACCTGGCGGAGTATATCCTCGAATCTGTTCCAGGTATCAAATGACAGGAGCATATCGCTTCCGATAAGCAGCACCAGCTCTTCCTTCGGGAAACGTCTGCGGAATTCCTCCACAGTGTAGATGGTGTAGCTCACACGCTCGGAGCGAAGTTCATAATCCGATACTCTCAGTATCCTGCCGTACTTACTGCCCTTACAGGCAAGACGAAGCATTTCCAGTCTGTCCTCCGGCGAAACGTATTCGCTGCTGGATCTGTGGGGAGAGATACGTGACGGTATCAGGTACAGCCTGTCAAGTCCGAATTCCTCTATGGCAGTACCGGCAAGATGTATATGCCCGTTATGTACGGGATTGAAGCTGCCGCCGTAGATACCTATACGCATTTCTCTCACTCCTTACTTCCACGGGCGTTTGCCCTGAGTCCAGCCCTTTGCCAGCCAGTAGTCCTTGTCAGCCTTGTTGAAGCCGTTCCTCTGCATCATGCTCATAATGAAGAAGAACGCCCTGGTCTTCACTGGCACTGTAACGTGTCCGCTGCGGCTGATTATCTTCCCGGCAATGGAGTCTGTCGCTTTGTTTATACTGTTCATTATGGTCGGCTTGATCTCGTCCCACGATGCAGCCTGCACCGCCTTGCCATAGCGGTACACTCTCGGTATTCCCCAGAAGAAACAGCTGTCAGCAATGTCCTTTGCAGCCGACTTCATACCTGCACCTGCCGCAGTAGTTATAACTACTGCCTGCTTGCTGAACATCTTCTCCTCCGGACGGTGGACCATCCATCTCCAGCCGTAGTGGTCAAGCAGTGCCTTCATCTGACCGGTAGTGTGATATACGTATACCGGTGAGGTAAAGATCAGTACATCGGAGCTGTCTATCAGCTCTGTTATAGGGGCGATCTTATCATAGTGAGGACATTTCTTCTCACTCTCTCCGAAACAGTTCACGCATCCGCAGCAGAACTCTCCGAAATCACGGGGAAGAAATATCTCCGAAATACTCTCTGAATCCGTCAGCTTCTCCGCAAGCATACGTCCGATGTGAAAGGTCGAACCCTTGTGGTTCGTACCGCTTATCAGAAGCACCTTCATATATGTCTCCTTATTTCCCCTTGGGTATATTCTCTATTACAGGCTCTTTCTCGTTGCGCTTGAACAGCACGAACTTGCTGCCGATCACCTGTACTACATCTGAATCCGTAGCCTGTGCAACAGCGTCCGCAGCCTCACGGGCAGTCCAGCCTGAGTTCTCAAGGACTCTCAGCTTGATAAGCTCCCTCTTACGGAGCGCCTCTGCAATATCACGGCACATAGCCTCTGTGACTCCGCCCTTGCCGATCTGATAGATAGTCTCGTATGTTGAAGCGATACCTCTCAGGTACGCTCTCTGTTTGCTTGTAAGCATTTCATTCACCGTATCTTTCTTTCAAGTAACGGTACAGCTCACGCAGAGCCGCACCTCTGTGACTGATCTTGTTCTTTTCCTCTGCACTCAGCTCTGCCATAGTCCTGTCACCCACAAGAAACACCGGATCGTAGCCGAAACCGTTCTCTCCTGCTTCACAGTGACTTATACTGCCCTTGCAGGTACCTGTCATGAAGGCATAACCGCTGTCGTCCATGTAGCATACCGTGCATACGAATGCGGCAGTGCGCTTTTCGTCAGGAACGTCCTTCATCTCTTCAAGCAGTTTCGCACACTCCTTACCCTTCGGAGCATACCTTGCGGAATGCACACCAGGTCTGCCGTCCATTGCGTCCACGCAGAGTCCGCTGTCATCGGCTATGACCGGAAGCTCCACAAGATCGTATATGGTCTGCGCCTTTATCAGAGCGTTCTCCTCAAATGTCTCACCGCTCTCATCAGGTTCGCAGTCAGCCCCTGCTTCACGCTGGGACAGCACCTCTATACCCAGGGGAGAGAGTATCTCCCTGGCTTCACGCAGCTTATTGGCGTTATTCGTCGCCATGACCAGCTTACTTATCATCGTCCTTATCCTTTCTGCCGAACAGACGGCTGAAGAATCCCTTCTTCTTCTTTACAGGCTCTTCCGGTACGTCTTCATCCTCCTGCACTTCCTCAGCATCGGTCTGCTCATCCTCGGCATACTCTTCATCCCCGGTACTTGCAAACTCGTCATCTGTGTATACCTGTTCTTCTGACTCTTCCTCAGCATATACAGGCTCTTCTGTCACAGGCTCGGACTCCTCAGCGTATGCAGGCTCTTCTGTCACAGACTCGGGATCCTCAGCGTATGCAGGCTCCTCTGTCACAGGCTCAGGCTCCTCAGCAGATATAGGTTCTTCGGACTCTGTTTCCGGTACGCCGTACTCTTCATCCTCAGCTTCTCCCTCATCGCCAGCAGCTTCATCAGTCTCAGCCTCATCACCGGTGTATCCGCTTTCCTCATCTTCGTACTCTGTCTCTTCATCAGCATTTCCGGTATCCTCTTCTTCATCAGGTACATAAGGCGTATCAAAGAGAGCGTCCACGAACATACGGCTGTCGAAGGGCTGGAGATCGTCGATCTTCTCGCCTACGCCGATCAGTTTCACCGGTATTCCCAGTTCATTCTTTATGGAGATAACGATACCGCCCTTGGCTGTACCGTCCAGCTTTGTAAGTACAATACCGGTGATGGGAGCTGTCTCACTGAACAGCTTTGCCTGGCTTACGGCATTCTGTCCGGTAGTGGCGTCAAGCACCAGCAGTACCTCACGGGAGCAGTCTCCTGCCTTGTTGTCGATGATACGGTTTATCTTTGCAAGCTCCTCCATAAGGTTCTTTTTATTATGGAGCCTTCCTGCGGTATCAATGATGACCACATCGCACTTTCTTGCTCTTGCGGCTTCAAGTGCGTCATAAACAACGGCACCCGGATCGCTTCCCTCTGCGTGTTTTACTATATCTACCCCTGCACGCTCAGTCCATACCTGGAGCTGATCTATAGCAGCTGCACGGAAGGTATCCGCAGCAGCCACAAGCACCTTCTTGCCCTCGTTTTTGAACTGGTGGCAGAGCTTGCCTATAGTGGTTGTCTTTCCGGCTCCGTTTACTCCGATGACCATAATGACAGCCGGAGAGACTGAGAGGTCAAGTCCTGTATCATCGCCCATTATCTCAGCGATGACCTCCTGGATAAGCTCCATTACCTCCTTCGGATCGGTGACTCCCCTCTCCTTGACCTTCTTACGGAGCTGCTCGCAGATATATACTGATGTATCAACTCCGATATCGCTCATTATCATCTGCTCCTCAAGCTCCTCGAAAAGCTCCTCGTCTATCTTGGTAAAGGAATTGAATATTCTCTGGAGTCCTCCAAGAAAGGAATCCTTGGTCTTTCGCAGTCCTTCTGCGATCTTTGAAAATATACCCATAAATCCTCCGTTAATGATCGTTTATTCTGCATCCTGTATATCGGCAATATCTTCCTGGAAGTCCACCTGTTCCATTTTCAGCAGCTTTGAGATACCGTCCTCCTGCATAGTTACACCGTAGAGGACGTTTGCCTCCTCCATGGCACTGCGCCGGTGTGTAACAAGTACGAACTGAGTGGTATCAGTGAACTTCTTCAGATACTGTGCATACTTCCTTACGTTTACTTCATCAAGTGCGGCATCGATCTCGTCAAGTATACAGAAGGGGGCAGGTCTCAGCTTCAGGATAGCAAAGTAGATCGCTATCGCAACAAAGGACTGCTCGCCTCCCGACAGAGAGATCAGGTTCTTTATGACCTTTCCGGGAGGTGCCACGCTGATCTCGATACCCGAACCCAGAACATCTTCCGGATCTGTGAGTATCAGCTCTGCCTTTCCTCCGCCGAAAAGCTCTGTGAAGATCGCCTTGAAGTTTGAGTTTATGATACGGAAGCTCTCTGAGAAGATACGGCACATTTCCTCTGTAAGGTCACCGATTATCTTTTCCAGCTCCGCCTTGGACTTCTGTATATCCGCTATCTGTTCCGACATGAATCTGTAACGCTCTGACACCTCACGGTATTCCTCTATAGCGTCCACGTTCACGCTGCCCAGTGAGGTGATCCTGCGCTTCACGTCTGCAAGCTCCTTCTGAGCTGCCTGAAGGTCTTCAAGTGTCTCTGCTGCTTCCTCTGCCTCGGAGCGTGTGAGCTGGTATACCTCCAGGAGCTGACTGATGATACCGTCGCATTCCTTGGTAATGGCTTCGGAGCGCTCCTCCAGCCTTGTCATTTCTCCCGAGAGCTTCTCCTTGGCTTCATTGAAGCCCTTGAGTCCCTTCTGTATCTCGTTCACAAGTCTGCTCTGCTCAGTGTGCTGAGTCTGACAGCGCTTTATTTCCTCACGGTACTTCTCCGCATTGTTCTTTACGGACTCAAGTTCCTTTTTCAGTCTCTCAATGTCCTGCTTCTTAGCTTCGATAAGACGGTTCTGACGGGCTATCTCCTCCTCAAACTGTCCGCTTCCGCTTTTAAGCTCTTCCAGTGCCTTGTCAGCACGGTCAGCCTCAGTCTGCTGAGCCTGTATGTCCTTTCCGAGCTCTATGTCACGGATCTTCATAAGTGACAGCTTCTCAGACAGCTCCGCACGCTCCAGTCTCAGCTTTTCACGGCTTTCCTGTTCGGTCGTGAGACGTGCTTCGGCATCTGCGATCTTCAATGCCACCTCAACCAGTTCCTTCTCAGCAGCTTCTATCTGTTCACGGGCATTGATTATCTTCCGTTCCGCTTCAGTTACCTGCCGTCCGGAGCTTTCCGACTGTCCCGTAAGCTGTGCTGTAAGGGAGGCAAGGCTTGAAAGCTCTGCGCCTATCCTTACCTTATCGTTTTCCGCAGCATTCAGCTCTGACTGTGCAGCTTCCAGGTCAAAGCGCAGCTTTCCGGATTCTGCCCGCAGCTTCTCAGCTCTTGCGCTCAGCTTTTCCCTGTCCTGAGTCAGCTGCTCTATCTCAGCTTCAAGAGTTTCTATCTCGTGCCGGCGTGTTATGATACCTCCGGACTTCTGTGCCGAACCTCCTGTAAAGGAACCGCCTGCATTTATCACCTGTCCGTCAAGAGTGACAATACGGAATCTGTAGCCGTACCTCCTGGCGATAACAGTGGCGGTATCTATATCCTCAGCCACAACGATACGTCCCAGCAATGAAGCAATGATGCCGCTGTATTTCGGATCGTACTCCACAAGCTCACTTGCTATGGCAACGTATCCCTCACAGGACTCCATACCCGCTTCACGCAGTCCGCTTCCCTTTACGGATGTGATGGGGAGGAATGTAGCTCTTCCGCCCTTGTTCTCCTTCAGGAACCGGATGCACCTCTTGGCAATATCCTCGTTCTCAACGATGATATTCTGCATCGAGCCGCCAAGTGCAGTCTCGATAGCTGTTGCATACTGAGGTGCAGCGCTTATGGTCTGTGCCACTGTTCCGCAGACTCCGCCGAGCCTGCCCTGCTTTGCAGCTTTCAGCACATTCTTGACGCTGCCTGCAAAGCCGTCCATATTATTCTCAAGATCGGTGAGGATCTTCAGACGCTGTCTGCGGCCGTTGAGTTCATAGATCTGCCGCTCAACATCCGCCTTCGCCTGCTCAAAGCCTTCCTTGCGTGAGCTGTAGAGCTTCTGTAAACCGGCAGTCTTGTTTTTCAGTGAAGCGATAGTTTCCTCGTTCTCCTGAGCCTGCCTGTTCAGTGACTTCTCCTTGATACGGTAGCCTTCAAGTGCCTTTTCGGTGTCACTGCTGCTCTCACGGAGAGACTCAAGTCTCTCCTCTTCCTCTGTTATTGCCTTCTCTGCGGACTCCGCTGCAAACCTCAGCTCGCTCTGTTTAATGGTAAGAGCGCTTAGTTCACCGCTTATCCCGTCCGCCTTTTCACCCAGGGTGTCGGATGTCTTTTCGGCTTTCTCAGCATCAATCTGAAGCCTTTTGAGTTCCGCTGCCAGTTCGGTGCGCTGCTTTTCAAGCTCACTGATCTTAGTCTGCGCTTCACGCTTCTGTGCAAGGAGATCAATGCGCCGCTCACCGGAATCCTCTATACTTCTTTTTGCTGAACGTATAGCCTCTTCACAGTGGGTGATGTCGTTCTCGTGTACAGCAATATCTGCCTTCTTATCCGAGGAATCCTGTTCCTCCTCCAGCATCTTACGGTTAAGTTCGTCGGAGCGCATGGTAGACTCCTGCATCCTGCGGTAGCCTTCCTGGAGCTTCTCTTCCTCACGGACGATGTCGTTTTCAAGGTTCTCGTACTCGCTGCGGCTGGCAAGGAGCTTGTTATCCAGGTCTGCCAACTTTGTCTTCATTTCATCCAGCCGTGCCACCCATACCGAGATCTCCAGCCTTTTTCTTTCCTCTGCCAGTCTGATGTACTTTTCAGCCTTCTGAGACTGTATCCTCAGCGGCTCAACTCTGCCCTCCAGCTCCGAGAGGATATCCGTAAGGCGAAGAAGGTTTTCCTGTGCGGCAGACAGCTTTCTCTCTGCCTCTATCTTCCTGTAGCGGAACTTGGAGATACCAGCCGCTTCCTCAAAGATGTCACGGCGCTCGGAGCTTTTTGCTCCCACTATCTCAGCTATCCTGCCCTGTCCGATAATGGAATAGCCGTCACGTCCCAGACCGGTATCCATGAACAGCTCGTTTATATCCTTCAGACGGCAGCTCTTTCCGTTTATCATATATTCGCTCTCACCGCTGCGGTAGAGCTTTCTCGTAACTGCCACCTCGTCCTCCATATCCGCAAGGGTGCGGTCGGAGTTGTCGATATTAAGGGTTACGGCGGCAAAGCCCATAGGCTTTCTCGCAACAGTACCGGAAAAAATAACGTCCTCCATCTTGTTTCCTCTCAGAGTCTTGGTGGACTGCTCTCCCAGCACCCAGCGTACTGAGTCGCCGATATTACTTTTTCCGCTGCCGTTGGGGCCTACTACTGCCGTAAGTCCCTTGTCGAAGGAAAGGCTGATCTTATCCGGGAAGGACTTGAAGCCCTGTATTTCAAGTGATTTAAGATACAATCGCTCACCTCCTCAGTTCGCATTTGTATTTGGGTATGTTTTCGTCGCCGATAATACTGATCTCTATGCCTTTTTTCAAGAAATATCCGCAGTTTGACTTCTTATGCCCGACAGCCTTGCTGATACAGTCCGGCGATACGGCAAACGCAGCGGTCTGCGGCTTTACCGGCATATTCTCTATCTCAAACTCCATGTTGTGACGGTATATCATTGTCTCGCAGATCTCACGGAATGCCGGGTGATAGTAGCCGCCGATCATATCACGCTCCACGAACTCGCTTGCGTGAAGTCCGCACTTTATCACACGAATACCGCTTCCCTCGAACATCACCATTGCAGACGCAGCGATATCCACAGCTGTATCAAACGGAAACGGGACGTATTCCCCGCTTTTCAGCATCTGTCCGAGGTGTGTGCCTTCAAGCACGACTACAGGATATATCCTGACAGTATCGGGGCGGATGTCGGTTATTTTCCTTATCGTTTCCCACTCCTTCTCAGGAGTACTGCCGTACAGACCTATCATCATCTGAAGTCCCAGCTCAAAGACGTCTGTTCCGAACGACCTTATCAGTTCGCAGGCGTTATATACATCCTCCGCAGTGTGACCACGCTCGTTCATCCGCAGCACCTCGCCGTCCATTGACTGCGCTCCCAGCTCTATCGCTGTAACTCCGGCTGCTCTCAGCTCAAACAGCACCTCGGGACTGATGCAGTCAGGACGTGTTGAACAGCGTATGCCCTTGAACTTTCCCTCGCCCACATACTCACTCGCCGCCGAAAGCAGTTCGTGCATATAGTCACGCGGGATCGCTGTGAAGCTGCCGCCGAAGAAGGCTATCTCCGTATTCTCCGGAGACTTCACCTGTTTCAGTGCCCTGCTGCATATCTCCCTTACCTCGTTTCCGTCAGGCAGATGCCGTGCGCCGCTTATCGTATTCTGGTCACAGAAGCTGCATCTGTGGGGACAGCCGATATGCGGAACGAAGATCGCTATATTACTGTGTTTCATAGCCCATCAGCTCCAGTGCTTCCTTGGCAGCAAGCTGCTCTGCTTCCTTCTTGCTCCTGCCCTTGCCCTTGCCGATGACCTGATCGTTCAGGCACACCTCCACAACGAAGCGCTTGTTGTGGTCAGGACCTTCCTCACCGATGAGAACGTACTCCACCTTTTCCTCCGGATTCATCTGTACTACCTCCTGAAGGACTGTCTTGAAGTCACGGAACACAGGAGTCCTGCGTGTTTCAATGTCACTGGGCATGAACCGGAGGATGTGCTTTCTTGCTGCCTCCATGCCACCATCCAGGTACACCGCTGCGATAACTGCTTCAAAGGCGTCCGCAAGTATGGAGGGACGCTCCCTGCCGCCTGTATTCTCCTCGCCCTTGCCGAGCATCAGATAATCCCCGAGATGTATCTGCTGTGCAAAGATGTGGAGTGACTTCTCGCACACCAGCGATGCACGCATTTTTGTAAGATCGCCCTCGGGAACATTGAGATGAGTGTAGAGATACTCCGATACCACTATCGAAAGAACACTGTCCCCCAGGAACTCCAGACGCTCGTTGCTTCCTCCGGGACGCTTTTTTTCATTAGCGTAGGAGGAATGTGAAAGTGCCTGATTTATCAGTTTCTTGTCCTTGAATGTATAACCTATCGCTTCTTCCAGCTTTGATATATTCTTACACATTTTTTACTCCTTTGAACTGCCTGCCATATCCGAAACGTATTCCTGGATCGCTTCAGTTACACCGCCCTCTGCGAACTGCTTCGCCTGACGGACTGCGTTAAAGAACGCTGTACCGTCAGAGCTTCCATGAGCCTTTATGACAGGATATCTCACTCCCAGAAGTGCCGAACCACCGACTTCTCTGTAGTCCATCTGCTTCCTGAAAGCCTTTATCCTGCCGAGCGAGAACAGTGCGCCCAGCTTTCCTGCGCCTGAGAAGATCCACCTCAGCTTTCCTGCAAAGAAGCTGCCCATTCCCTCGTACAGCTTCAGAGCGATATTGCCGGTAAATCCGTCCGTGACTACCACCTGGCACTCGCCCTTCGGAAGATCCCTCGCTTCGATATTACCTATGAAATTCAGTCCGGACTCCTTCAGCTGCTTGTAGCTTTCGATCTCCAGATCCCTGCCCTTTGTCTCCTCCGCACCGATGTTCAGAAGTCCCACCTTTGGGTTCTTATACCCCAGTACACGTTCCATATAGGCGCTGCCCATGATGGCAAACTGGAGCAGCATCTCAGGGCGGCACTCCGTATTAGCACCTGCGTCCAGCAGCATGAAGCTGCCCTTATCCGCAGGGAGTATCGGTGAGGGAGCAACACGCTTAATGCCTTTGATACGCTTGACGATGAAGGTAGCTCCCATGACCAGTGCGCCTGTGCTTCCTGCGGATACAAAGGCATCGCCGCCGCCCTCGGACAGCAGCCGCAGTCCCAGTCCCATAGAGGTATTCTTCCCGGACTTTATTATCTCGCCCGGTTCTTCATGTATATCAAAAACATCACCGGTGTGGCTTATTTCCATACCGTCAAGGCTTATGCCGTTTTCCCCGGCACATTTCTTTATCTTATCGCTGCTGCCGGTGAGCAGGATCTTCACATCCAGCTCACGGACAGCTCTTTCACAGCCTCGCAGCACCTCCAGAGGAGCGTGATCTCCTCCGAAAGCGTCAACTATTACTGTAGTTTTCTTATCTGCCAATTCTATCCAGCTCCCTTTTGAGAGATTCTATTCCTCTGTGTGCATATGCTCCGTAACGCTCCTTCTTGTCCTTTATGCGGACGCCTATATCGGGGAGTATCCCCATATTAGCGCCCATCGGCTGGAACTTCCCGTCGTTGAAGGGATCGCTGATATACGCACTGAGCGCTCCGGTCATGCAGTCTGCCGGCAGTTCTATCGGAGCAAGCCCCAGCAGCTTTCTTGCAGCCGCAGTACCTGCGATGATGCCGCTTGCCGCAGACTCCATATAACCTTCGACTCCGGTTATCTGTCCGGCAAAGTATATCTCCGGGTGCTGACGCATTGAGAAGTCCGCATTCAGCAGTACCGGACTGTTTATGAAGGTATTGCGGTGCATTACCCCGAAGCGCATGAACTCTGCGTTTTCAAGTCCGGGTATCATGGAGAAAACACGTTTCTGCTCACCGAATTTCAGGTTGGTCTGGAAGCCTACAAGGTTGAACATCGTACCCTCACGGTTCTCACGCCGGAGCTGCACTACAGCCCAGGGACGTCTTCCGGTTTTGGGATCGTCTATACCCACGGGTTTCATAGGTCCGAAACGCATAGCGTCCTCGCCCCGGGAGGCAAGCACCTCTATGGGCATACAGCCCTCGTAAACACTGAACGGGTGAGTCTCAAAGTCATGGAGCTGCACCTTTTCCGCAGTCAGCAGCTCTCGCTGGAACCTCTGGTACTCCTCCTTGTTCATGGGACAGTTAATATAGTCATCTCCGCCTCTGCCGTAGCGTGAAGCGAAGAACACCTTATCCTTGTCAAGACTGTCGTAGGTGACTATGGGCGCAGCCGCATCGTAGAAGCTGAGACCTTCTCCGCACAGTTCCCTTATTCTTTCCGCCATAGCACCGGAGGTAAGAGGGCCGGTAGCAATAACAGTTACTCCTCCCGGCAGCTCAGTGACCTCCCCAGGTATCACCTCGATAAACGGCTCGGCTTTTATCCTTGCAGTAACGGCATCAGAGAAGCGCTCACGGTCAACAGCCAGCGCTCCGCCGGCTTCAACTGCGTTCTCCCTGGCACAGGGAACGGTCAGTGAACCCAGCATTTCCATTTCCGCCTTCAGCATACCTGCCGCAGACTCGACACGGGCAGCTTTCAATGAGTTGGAGCAAACCAGCTCTGCAAAACCGCTGTACTTATGTGCAGGTGAATACTTCTCCGGCTTCATCTCATACAGCTTAACATTGATACCGTACCGTGCAAGGCTCCAGGCAGCTTCACATCCGGCAAGTCCTGCGCCGATGACATTTACTGTATATCCGGTCATTTCTTCAGCTCTCTTTCGTAGCCGCAGCCTTCGTTTTCACACACCAGCTTTCCGGACTTTCCGCCCTTCATAAAGAGGGATTTTCCGCACTGGGGACATACCTCGGCAGTGGGTACGTTCCAGGTCATGAAGCTGCACTCCGGGAATCCCTCGCAGCCGTAGAAGCTCCTGCCCTTCTTGGACTTCTTCAGCAGCATCTTCCTGCCGCATCTGGGACAGCTTCCCTCAGTCTCGGTCACTATTTTCTTGGTGTTGGAGCATTCCGGGAATCCCGGACAGGCAAGGAACTTTCCGTACCTGCCGTACTTTATGACCATTTTCCTTCCGCACTGCTCACATACCACGTCTGTTTCCTCGTCCGGTACCTTGACTCTCTTGCCCTCCATAGCCTCCTCAGCCTTTTGCAGAGTAGCGGCAAAGTCATCATAGAATTCATGGAGAGTCTTTACCCAGTCCTTTGTACCATGCTCGACTTCGTCAAGCTCGTTTTCCATATCGGCAGTGAACTTTGCATCAACTATCTTCTCAAAGTGGTCTATCATAAGGTCGGTGATAGTCTCGCCGAGATTGGTAGGCTTGAGCTGCTTACCCTCATGCTCCACGTACTGACGTGCAGTGATAGTGGTGATCGTAGGAGCGTAGGTACTCGGTCTGCCGATGCCGTTCTCTTCAAGAGCCTTTATAAGAGATGCCTCTGTGTATCTCGGAGGCGGCTGTGTGAAGTGCTGATTTCCGGCAATAGACTTCAGCTTCAGCTTGTCCCCTGCCTTCAGCTCAGGCAGCATCTTCTTGCTGCTCTCCTCGCTGTCAGAGGACTCGACATACAGTGCCATGAAGCCGTCGAACTTTACTGAGTAGCCTGTAGCCCTGAAAGTGCATCCGTTTGCTTCGATGTCTGCGGATACTGTATCCAGAAGGGCATTTGCCATCTGGCTGGCTATAAAGCGCTCCCAGATCAGCTTATACAGCTTATACTGATCGCTTGTGAGACTGCTCTTTACTCTCTCGGGAGTCAGCTCCGGAGTTGAAGGACGGATAGCCTCATGAGCGTCCTGGGCATTGCTCTTGGTCTTGAATACTCTCGGCTTATCGGGAAGGTAATCCTTACCGTACACAGTTCCGATGTACTCAGCAGCAGCAGTTTTTGCCTCGTCCGATATTCTCAGGCTGTCGGTACGCATATAGGTTATAAGACCAACAGCTCCTACGCCTTCAACGTCAACGCCTTCGTACAGCTCCTGAGCAGCCTTCATGGTACGCTTGGCACTGAATCCCATTTTGCGTGACGCTTCCTGCTGCATAGTAGATGTGATGAAGGGAGGTGCAGGCTGCTTGCGTGTTACACGCTTCTTCACCGACTCTACGATGTACTCCGCACCTTCAAGGCGGGCAAGGAGACCGTCGGCTTCTGCCTGGTTCGGTATCTCCAGCTTGCTGCCGTCAACAGCCACAAGCGCTGCATCGAATACCTTCCGTGAACCGGGAGCGGTGAACTTTGCGTCTATAGACCAGTACTCTCTGGGTACGAAAGCACGTATCTCCTTCTCCCTGTCAACTACCAGTCTCACAGCCACTGACTGTACACGTCCGGCTGAAAGACCTCTCTTTACCTTTTTCCACAGGAACGGGCTGAGCTTGTAGCCCACCAGTCTGTCAAGGATACGCCTTGCCTGCTGGGCATTCACAAGGTCAACGTCTATCTTGTGGGGATTACTCATTCCGGACTGGACTCCGGTCTTGGTTATCTCATTGAACGCAACACGGTTATTGTCGTTCATATCCAGCTTGAGCATCTGTGCGATGTGCCATGAGATAGCTTCGCCCTCACGGTCCGGGTCGGTAGCGAGATAGACTCTGCCGCTCTTCTTGGCACGTTTTTTCAGATCCCTTATAACGTCCTCCTTGCCTTTCATATCGGTATACTGAGGCTGGAAGTCGTGCTCGGTATCAACGCCCAGCTTTGACTTCGGGAGGTCTCTTACGTGTCCCATTGAGGCAATGACCTCAAATCCCGGCCCAAGGTACTTCTGTATTGTCTTAGCCTTTGCAGGCGACTCCACTATAACTAAATCTGACATTTCTATCTCCTCTCTGTCAGCAGCTCATACATATTTCCCGGCAGCGAGCGCACTGCCCCGGAGATCTCCAGCTCTGTAAGTTCATACATAAGCTCTCCGGCTGATATATCAAGACGCTGAGCAATAATATCAGCGTGAAGCGGTCCGTCGTTAAGACAGTCCGCTATTTTTTTCTGTGTATCTGTAAGCCCGCTGAGATCCGGTGCAGGCGCTTTTTCCTTCTCCTGTACCTTTTCAGCCGGGGCTGAACTTTTCTTTTTACCGCTGTTCTTTCTCTGTTCCTTACGCTTCTGACGTGCAACACGTTCCGCAAGCTCCTCAGCGATCTTTTCTTCGGCGACACTCTCGTTGTATACTGAGGTAAAGGGACTTATCCGTTTTAGCTCTCCCTCGGTATACATCAGCTTATCGGCAAAAGCTCCGTCACGGAATAGTCCGGAAACGTCCTCTGCACTGTAGAGCGGCTCTGCACCATCCCTCAGCAATTTCAGGTTTCCAGCCCATACAGGCGAGAAAATGTCCGCCGGAGGCAGTACAAACACATCCCTTCCCTGTTCTGCGGCAAGGTTTGCAGTTATCAGCGAACCGCTTTTAGCAGATGCCTCAAACACAACCGTCGCACGGCTTAGGGCAGCCAGTATGCGGTTGCGTTTCGGAAAATTACCGGGCAGAGGAGATGTTCCGGGAGGAAATTCGGATACGAACACACCTCCCGCACCAATGACAGCGTCACGATAGCAGAAGTTTTCACGCGGGTAGTCTACGTCTACACCGCAGCCAAGTACACAAGCTGTAGGACGGTTCCTGGCAACTGCTGCCATAGAGGCACAGATGTCTATACCGACAGCAAAACCGCTGACAATAACAAAACCATTGCCGGCAAGCTCGCCGCATATTTTCTCACAGGCAGATACTGCATAGTCAGAAGCCTTTCGTGTACCAACGGCAGTAACGGTTCTCGTACCTGTAAGACATCCGATATTTCCTTTATAAAACAGTACAGCCGGCGGATTCATTATATGTCTGAGTCTCGGCGGATATTCCGGAGAACTGTAGCCGACTGCGCCGATACCGTGTTTTGCACATTCCTTCAGCAATCTGTCAGCCTGTGCTATCTCCACCATCCTTGTGTTCCTCAGTTCGGCATCACTGAGCCGAAGGAAGCAATCGGGATCGGTGAGAGCAGTATAGGCTTCTTCAGCCGTCTCATATATGCACATTGCTTCCCATATACGTCTGCTGCCGACTCCGAAAACCATTGAGAGCCACAGCCAGTAAACTGTCTCATTCATTGCTCAGCACACCTCCCGTCAGTGTTTTTTCATTTCCCACATAATAATTCCAGCCGCCATAGCAGCATTGAGCGAGTTGATGCTTCCCTGCATGGGGATCGTCACCCGCAGATCGCATCTCTGTGAGATCTCAGCAGGAAGTCCCCTTCCCTCGTTGCCTATGAATACAGCCTGTCTGCACTGAGACTCAAGCTCAGTGATACGAACAGCGTCGGTGTCGATGACTGCGGCAAGAGTCTGGACTCCTGCGCCGGAGAGCGTTGAAAACAGCTCCTCCGTATCGCCGATAACACTTATACGGCTCCGGAAAAGTGAACCCATAGTTGAGCGGACGGTCTTGGGGTTGTACAGGTCGCAGCAGCCACACAGCAGTACACCGTCTATACCGAAGGCGTCTGCGGTACGTATAATTGTACCCATATTTCCGGGATCCTGCAATCCGTACAGCACCACGTATCTGCCGCCGTCCCTGAACTCAGGGACAGACTGAGGTATCCTGCACACCGCAAAACAACCCTGGGGAGTCTCCGTCTGAGATATTCTGACAGCAAGGTCATCAGATATGATGTACCAGTCTCTCAGTGACTCAGGCTCGCCCCCGGAGCCTATATATTCTCCGAAAGCCTTTTCTGTGAACATAAGGGAGCTGACAGCATCTGCATCAAGAGCGTCCCTGACAATACGCTGTCCCTCCAACACGAATAAGCCGTATCTCTGCCTCTCTTTTTTCTGAGAGGACAGCTTCTGATACAGCTTGATCTTCGGATTATCCTTTGAGGCAAGATACCTGTCCGCCGGGACAGTATATCCGCCGACAGAAATCATCTCCATCTGCGCCTCCTGTTACGGCAGTCTGTGATACAAGAAAACACGCTCTCTTTAATCGGGGAGCGTGTTTATGGTCTCAATTAAAGAGCAGCCTTTGCCTTGTCAGCGATAGCTGTGAAGCCGGCAGCATCGTTTATAGCGATCTCAGAGAGCATCTTTCTGTTCAGTGAAATGCCAGCCTTCTTGCAGCCGTTCATGAATGTAGA
>DNLQ01000001.1 GCA_003488415.1 Ruminococcus sp.
GCTGTCATCACTGTTCTGTATAAGTCCCGAGGTATCGGTATAGTTCAGTATCTGTTCAAGGACATCGCTCACACGGAACAGCTTACCGTTTTCCTCCCCGGCGAGGAAGATGTGGTATACCGATCTCCCTTCAGCCATATCGGTATCGGATATCAGCCGTGAGAAGCGGACGCTGTTTTCACCGCCTGTCTCCTTCCGGACTGCCTCTTCGCCGTCTGCCAGCACTACCCAGTACAGCTTGTCAGGTTCATCCGTGCCGTCAGGCTGTGAGAGACATTCGATAACATCCGGTTTATCCTTATTGAAGCCGATGCAGTATGGGGTATCGGTATACAGCGGATAGTCATTGCCGTATGCTGCCCAGTATTCCGGAACGAGCTCATACTCTACGATATTGCTGCACCGCAGGTAATTGCCGCTGTAGAAGGATTCCAGGTAGATGCTGTAGATGCCGGGATCGCTGCCGACAAGCTCGTATTCATGGGGATACATGGAGTACTCGTCGTCGCAGCCCCGTCCGAATACCCTCTCGCCGTTGCGTAAGACCACCCATTGCAGGTTGTGGTGAGGCTCGCCCTCAGTGCGCTCAATGTAGCCGTCGTCCCTCAGGGTGAGTGTGAAATCCTCCTCGTGGGTGTTGTTATCCTCCCTGTACTGCTGCCAGGTGAAGTACGGGAACTCCTCGTCATTGACAGTCACATCGGACTCACAGTCCCTGAACTTCACATTGGGAGTTCTTCCGCCGATAGCGCCGTAGTCGCTGCCGGCGCCAGTATGTATCTGACCTGAAACGTAAATATCGTGCCAGGTCTTAGAAGTATAGCATTCTCCGCAGACGATGCCGGTACAACTGTTTCCTGTGACCGCAGCGTCCCTGACCGAGATGTCGTGGACGTACAGTGAATGTGCCGTGCCCACCAGACCGCAGTTCCCGGTCTCTCCCTCTATGGTAAGACCGCTTATGGTATGGCCTGCGCCGTTTATCTCGCCGATGAAAGCCGCATCACCGCTTCCGATGGGTTCCCACAGGATGCCGGAAAGGTCGATATCGTCCTCAAGAGTTATGACAGCTGCCCCGGAGTCATCGTTCTGGGTATTCAGCCAGTATGCAGCAGATACGAGCTCTGTCTCGTTGCTCACATGGAAGTCGGGAGCGTTTGCATTTGCCCATGAAAGGTCGGCAATGAGTCTCCCTCTGACAGGCTCGCTGTATACAGGCTCTTCCGGAGCATTTTCTTCTGTCTCCGGAGTCCTGCCGGTCAGGTAGCCTATGACACCTCCGTCTACAATCGTGCATGATGACTGTGCAGCCAGGACTGCAAGGAGCAGTCCGCAGATAAGTTTTCTTTTCATTATTCCCTATATCATCATATCAGTTCGCAAAGCCGTGTCTGGAGTCCGGTGACAGCGTCCTCAAACTCCTCTCCGCAGCCCTTTGAGATCATATCCGCAGCCAGACCGGAGTCCGTTTCTATTCCGGTAACGTAATCAAGAGCGTCGATGCACTCCTGTATGATACGGACAGTATCGTATACCGGTTTCCGGCTGAGGAAACGCCTCTTTTCCGATTCGGCACGGAGCATATCCGCAGCTTTCAGGTACTCATCAGCATACCCTCTGCACTCCCCTGACCAGTCGGCGCCGCAGAACACCTGTTCCAGAAGGCAGCCTGCCGCCCATACCATATAGCAGGTCACAGTACTGAGGGGATAGTCCTCTTCCTCTGCAAGGTGCAGCATATCACAGTCCGGAAAGGGAGCGTGTCCCAGTCTCTTTGTGAACTGCTCCAGCTCATCGGCGTCCATTATCCCCTGTGCTGCTTCAAATACCGAAAGAAGGTACTCAGTGAGCGGCATGGACAGATCACTGACAAGACCGGTCATGAAGCAGCGTGTATGGCTGCTGTCAAAGGGTGTCATAAAGTCTCGGCGTTCTTGCCAAGCTCGAATGCTTTCTTGTTAAGTTCCAGGAACTTTGCAGGCACACACTGTTCCAGAGCGTTCTGCCAGAGCTCCTCGGGGAAGTCTGTGCGTGAAGCGAGCACGCCCATAAGTACGACGTTTGAAGCCTTTGATGTACCTGCCTTCTCAGCCAGTGAGAGAGCGTCAACAGCCACAAGCTCAGCACCGGCAGCCTTCAGCTTGCCCACTAAGTCCTCCGGGTACTCAGCAGCGCCTGTGATGACAGGCATGGGATCTATCTGCTGTGTGGAGGTAATGAGCTTTCCGCCCTTTTTGAGGTAGGGCAGGCAGCGTGCAGCTTCAAGCAGCTCAAAGGAGATGATAGCGTCAGCCTCTCCCTTGTTGACAACAGGTGAATACACCTTGTCGCCGTACTTTACGTAGGTCACAACGCTTCCGCCTCTCTGTGACATACCGTGTACCTCGCTGACTTTTACATCATAGCCCTGAGCGAGCAGTACGTTTCCGAGAAGTCTTGAAGCAAGCAGTGAGCCCTGACCGCCCACACCTACAATCATTATTGATCTGGTTTCCATAATATGTATACTCCTTATGTAGTTGTTTTCTCAGTCTGCCTTGTACAGCAGTTCTATATCACCGTCAACGAATCCGATGCCGACAGCTCTGGTACCTGTGAGTATCTCACGGTATTTTCCTGATCCGAGGTATTCGCTGACCATTTCGCTTATCAGCTCCATTGCGTGCTGAGTGCCGGTGTCCGGTTCATCGGAGGTATCTATACAGAAAATATCCTCACCGGATGTCCAGGCTTCATAGCACGCCCATTCGCCGTCCTCTTCCTCGAAGCGGTCGGCAGCAATGAGCTGTATCCCGTAGATATGCTCGCTGCTGTCCTCGCTCTCTTCATAGAGGTTGAAGTTGAAGGCAGCGGTCTCCCCGGGCATATCATTGTTTTCAAGGAGATCGTCCAGCCAGGCGGAGAATCCCTCATAGATCTCTGTTTGGATCATTTCTTATCACTCTTTTTCTTCTTGGTGTCCTCAGAAACGGTCTTTTTGGAGCTGCTCTTAGCCTTTGGCTTTGCAGCGGAGCGCTTCTCCTTTGCAGGCACGGCTGGCTCTTCTGCCGGAACAGCGGCAGCCGGAGCAGCTT
Organism: Ruminococcus sp.; assembly: GCA_003488415.1. Classification (GTDB taxonomy): domain Bacteria; phylum Bacillota; class Clostridia; order Oscillospirales; family Ruminococcaceae; genus Ruminococcus. Next base: position 3,075 of record DNLQ01000001.1, read on the forward strand.
CTTCCTCAGGTTCGCCGTCTCTTGACTTCATATTTCTCCTGTCGTGGAAAAGCTCTATCTTTCCGCACTGAGGACATTCGTAATATTCCACATATATCATAAAAGGCACTGTGCATTCTGTGGGCTGCACAGATTTGGCAAGATTTTCAAAATTAACACCCTTATACTTCATCTGGATACTGCAATACGGGCATGATACACTTCTGACTTTCATATATTAACACCTCAGTCACTGTACATCACATATGTACCATCTGGGAAAACGGTTTCGTATTGTTTATATATTCACTGAACATAGCAGGATAGCTGCATCCGGTGCAGATGTAAGTTAAAACGAGATCCTTTCTGCTGTCTTAGCTGATAGCGCCCATAGGACACTGTTCCTGACAGATGCCGCATCCCACGCACTGAGTATGGTCGATGACAGCCTGTCCGTCCTTCATGGAGATAGCAGGACATCCCAGTTCCATGCAGGCGCCGCAGCCTACGCATACATCAGCGTCAACAGCCATGGGAGGATTATGCTTTACGTACTTCAGCAGAGCGCAGGGACGGCGTGAGATGATGACTGAAGCCTCGTCCGCAGCAAGCTCTTCCCTGATAGCAGCCTCTGTCTGAGCGAGGTTGTAGGGATCGGTCACACGTACACGCCTGATTCCGATAGCTCTGCACAGCTCCTCAAGGTTCACAGCCGCAGCCGGATCGCCCTTGAGGTTCTTGCCGGTGGTAGGATTCTGCTGGTGACCGGTCATTCCGGTTATGGAGTTATCAAGGATGATAACGGTAGAATTCGAGTCGTTGTAGGCTATGTTCACAAGACCTGTCATGCCGCTGTGCATGAAGGTGGAGTCGCCGATAACTGCAACTGTCTTATGCTCGCTCTCGCTGCCTCTTGCCTTGTTGAAGCCGTGGAGACCTGAGACAGAAGCTCCCATACAGATAGTAGTATCAATGGCGAACAGGGGAGCAGCGGAACCGAGAGTATAGCATCCGATGTCTCCGGACACTGTAACGCCCAGCTTCTTCAGGCAGTAGAACAGACCTCTGTGGGGACATCCGGCACACATTACAGGAGGACGGATGGGGATATTCACGTCGAGAGAGGTGAAGTCCTTCTTCTCTCCCAGGAGCTTCTCGGCTATGATGGACTGATCTATCTCACCGATGCAGCCGAAGATGCTCTTGCCCTCTACGTTGCTCACGCCGATATTGCGGCAATGCTCCTCGATTATGCCGTCAAGCTCCTCGATAACGATGATGCGCTCATACTTTGCGGCGAAGTCCTGTATCAGCTTTACGGGCAGGGGATTTACCATACCCAGTTTGAGGACTGATGCCTTGTCACCCAGTGCTTCCTTGACGTACTGGTATGCAGCGCCGTTTGTGATAACGCCGAACTCAGCGGTATCGGAGAGCTCGGTGCGGTTGAGGGGACTTGTCTCAGCATACTCGATGAGCTTTTTAGTCCTCTCCTCAACGAAAACGTGTCTCTGCTTTGCGAAAGCAGGCACCATAACGAATTTCTGGGGATTCTTTACATAGGGCTTCAGCTCCGGCTCGGCTCTGTCCAGCATCTCGACGCTGCTCTGTGAGTGGGCGACTCTTGTGGACATACGTACAATGAAGGGAGCGTCGAACTGCTCGGAAAGCTCAAAAGCCAGCTTCACGAACTCCTTGCACTCAGCCGAGTCCGAAGGCTCCAGCATGGGAGTCTTTGAGGCGATAGCGTGATGACGGCTGTCCTGCTCGTTCTGTGAGGAGTGCATACCCTGATCGTCTGCAACGGCGATGACCATACCGGCGTTCACACCGGTGTAGGAGGCTGTATACAGCGGATCTGCTGCTACATTGAGACCGACGTGCTTCATTCCGCAGAAGCTCCTTGCACCTGCTATAGAAGCTCCGAGAGCAGTCTCCATAGCGACCTTCTCATTAGGTGCCCACTCAGCGTACACCTCGTCATACTTTGCGACCTCCTCGGTGATCTCTGTGGAGGGAGTGCCGGGGTAGCTTGATACTACCTTACATCCTGCCTCGTAGAGACCTCTTGCAAAGGCTTCGTTTCCTAACATTAACTTCTTCATTATTTTATGTCCTTTCTTGGATAAAGATTATCTCAGATCATAGCTTTCAGCCGCCGTGCCGTGTCAGGGCAGGGAGAGATAGGGGCTGTCTTTCAGCCACTCCGCCACTCCGTCATTATCATTGCTCCCGATAACGATGTCTGCGGCAGCTTTCACCTCTTCCCGTGCGTTTCCGACTGCTATCCTGACGTCAGCCGCTTCAAACATGGGCAGGTCGTTGAGGTTGTCGCCGAATGCGACCACTCTGCCGAAGCCGTACTTTTCACGCAGGAAGCGTATGCCGTTTGCTTTGGACGCGCGGTGAGAGAAGATCTCCAGGTACCATGCGCCGTTGTACACATCAAGATAGAAGGCGATATTCACACCCGGTATCTTCTCTGCTTCCAGCTTTACCGGGAGCAGCTCGTCATAAGGTCCGGTAGTGGTGAAGTACACAGTGTATTCATCTGCGAAGTCCGGCAGGTCACACTGCACGAAGGGCTTCTTGTACTCATGCTTCCTTACCTCTGCAAAGCTCTGCATGACCTTTGTGGTCAGCTCGGAGTAATAGCAGGTCAGTATGCCCTTGTCGATCCGGTACATGAAGCAGTGTATGCCGTATCTCCTGAATATCCTCAGTATCTCTGCCGAATCTCCGGGAGCTATGAACTCGTTATTTATGTATCTGCTGTTCCGTATGTCATAGATACTGACTCCGTTCATAAGTATGCAGGGGACACTGATATCCAGTGACGAGGTGACGGGTACGGCTGAGTACACCGAACGTGCAGTTGCAAAGGTAAAGCTAACGCCCTTGCAGGTAAGTGAGTTTATGATCTCCGCAGTATGTGCCGTTATCTCAGGCACAGGACTCAGGAGAGTCCCGTCCAGGTCGGAAATATATAATGTACCGCTTATACGATCACCTCCAGATACACCTGTACGTATTACATTATAACATATCTGTAAAAAAAAGTGAAGAAGTATTTTTTTACTAAAGATAATTTAGTCAGTGTGCACAAAAAAATCCTTCGGCACTGTTCACTTTCACCATAACCCCGGGCAGGGCGTACAGCACCCGCTTTTCAGAGAGAATGCTCCGGTGTTTTACCAACAGACTATTGACATTTTATGAAAATTGCTGTATAATTACATTACGGCACTGCCGTAAGGATATTACATGATATAACAGGAGGATAAAGAAAATGGCAGGACAGGGAATGGGCGAATACTGCGTAGACATCGTAATGTGCATCGACGCTACAGGCAGTATGGCACCTATAATCGACGAAGTAAAGAAAAACGCTATCTCTTTTTATGAGAAGTTCATAGAGTCCATGGAGGAGAATGACAAGGAAGTAGAGACTCTCAGGATAAAGGTCATCGCTTTCAGAGACTACGGCTGCGACAGCGAGCCTATGATAGAGTCACAGTTCTTCACGCTCCCCGAGGGCAACGACGAGTTCAGAGCCTTTGTAAACGGCATTGAGGCAAAGGGCGGCGGAGATACTCCCGAGAACGCTCTTGAGGCTATCGCTCTGGCACTGAAGTCAGACTGGACTACCGGCGGAGCAAAGCGCCGTCACGTTATACTGGTGTTCTCGGATGCACCGGCACTTCCCCTGGGTGCAAGAGCATCATCTTCTTCCTACCCCTCAGGTATGCCTGCTGACATCGCTCAGCTTGGTGCATGGTGGGAGGCTACAGACCAGACTCTCGGAAGCAATTACCAGGCTAAGGCAGGACGTCTTGTTGCTTTCGTTCCCAACGCTGAACCCTGGACAGAGCTCCAGGCATGGAACAGATACTGGCCGGCATTCTCACCGGCAGGCACAGGTCTTCCGGATGTAGATATACAGTCTGCTATCGACCTGGTCGTAGGTTCTTTCTAAGACACTGACATAGACCGGTGCAGATATTCTGTACCGGTCTTTTTCATTAAGGAGCATCGTTATGATAAAGAGACTATTCAGTTCATTCAAAAAACTTGACAAGAAATACAAGGTACTTTTCGTACTTGACATATTATTCAGCATACTCACACTCATCGGCGCCGGCTATATACTTCTCAGCCACGGCACAAAGAGCCCGGGATACGCCGTTATCCCTATGCTCGCAGCGCTGATATGCAGCTCACAGCTCAATATCCAGCTCGCACTTGACAGGAACAAGGACAACTCCGGCGATGGGGAATAAATCGTTCCGCGTGAAACTATATCAAGGAGAATACTATGGAATTAACAGTATACAGACAATCATCCAAGACACGTCCCGACGGGAATGTGGTCTACAAGGGCGAGGACGCAAGACCTTACGTGGATGACAGCCTTATCATGGCTGCGGACGGTCTCGGCGGAGCTGCTGCTATCCGTCATACAAAGATACGCCCGGAGATGTTCGACGAGGATAAGATAACGGAAGTACTCTTTGACGGCGTCATAGACGGCTGCACGGACGAGGTATTCCGGAAGTATGTGAAGGACTCCTTTTCTGAGCTGCGCTCAGTGAAGGATATATATACGGATAATGTGAATAATATAAAGAAAAGCGGCTACTTTGCAAGCCGTATCGTTACTGCCATAGTGCTCCATGCAGTAAGGAACAATGAAAGGCTGAGTCCCGGCAGGCTCTTTGAGGAAATAGCAGAGGCTGAGAAGTCCGGGAAAACTGCGGAGCTTATGGAGTCTGTGGGAAAGTGGTTCAGGAGAGAGATAAAGGAGAAGCTCACTAAGGCGGCGGCAAATGCCAACATAGTCTACGAGAGCGCCTATACCGGACTTGCACTGCTGGGTACTACCCTTACCGCAGCCATATACCGTGATAACAAGGACTCGGTGGAGGTAATGTATATCACTGCCGGAGACTCCCGTCCGTACATTTGGAGCAGGGAGGACGGTCTCTGCCAGATAATCGCTGACCAGGAACGCTCGGACGGCGGCATGACAAACTACATCCGTGCAGATGAAGGCTCTGATTTCAGTATAAGCTGCACCTATCACCGTTTCGGCAAGCCCTGTGTGCTTTTCAACTCCAGCGACGGCTGCTTCGATTCCGGCTACTTCATACATCCCATGGCATTTGAGAAAACTCTCCTGGAAGCCGCCGGAGAGTCCGGAAGCACTGAGGAGATGGCGAAGTATCTCACCGACTTCTTCACGGAGTACGGCAGACATGACGACAGCAGCACCATTGCCATGAAGTTCTTCGGCTACAAGGATTTTGCCGATTTCAGGAGGGCTGCCGCAGAGCGCCTTTCATTCATAGAGAAAAACTATCTTTCAAAGCTGGACGGTCTGCTTCAGCACGATTACGCCGGGGAGCTGGAACAGCTCAGAGCCGGCAAGGAGAAAAGGATAGCAGCCATATGCGAAGAGCTGGCGGATAATGAAGCTGTACGCCGGTTCTGCGAGGAAAGCGTCAGTGAGTACTCCCGGAAGGCTGCAAAGGATAAGCTGGAGGAGGCGTCCGCAGACATAAAGGCAAGAGCCGAAAAGGCGAGACACAGCATACTCCGTGAAGCACAGAAGCATATCACGAGCTTCGTCATGGCTGACGAGAAGGCTTCCGATGACCGCAGGTCAGCAGCCGGAAGCGTGCAGGCTGCCGGAGAGAATTACCGCAGCAGCGCCGACAGCTACATCAGACAGCTCCGCCAGCAGTCCGAGTCATTCAGCAGGACTGCACAGCAGCTCACGGATATGATGGAACGTGTGAGCGATGCAGGTATCCCGGATACCTTGACTCCCTTCCCGGATGACGGCTTTGAGGAGCTGGAGAGCTGCGAGAATGCAATAGCGAGCATTTTCGGATTCCTTGGAAGTCTCCGCAGCGGTAAAAATCAGATGGTACACAGGATAGTCCGTGACCGTTCGGAGTATGACGCCGGCAACCGCAGATACTCCGAGCAGTTCCCCGGGGATGCAGAGCGCATCACCGATGCACTTGTAAGCGGAGATATATCCCCCGACAAGTCTGCAATGGACGATGACGAGCGTCAGATACTGGAAACTATGCTGGAGATAGTACGCTCCCAGGAGGAGGAGCTTTCCGGACTTGAGGAGAGTCTTGTGAAAGAGGCTGTTGAGAAGTATTCGGCAGAGTACTGGAAGAACAATTCCGCCGACATAGTAAAGAAGATAAGCGGCGGAGATACATCCTTCCCGGAGGATATGACCAGGGCGGTAAAGGAAGCTCTTTCCGCTGCCGAGGATGAAGCGGGAGAGCTGCCGGATAAGGCAGAGCTCCAGTCGCAGCTCTTCGGAGAGTATGATGAAGGATACGAGAAATACATGGAGGACGCTGAATAACAGCTCTCCTGAAGGAGGATAAAATGACATTCCACGGATATGAGCTGATAAGTGACTGGAAGAACAGTCAGTGCGGTCAGACCGCCACCGCAATAAAGGGCGGCAGGAAATACTTCCTCAAAAAGTATCAGACTCCGGTTATGCCGCTGAATAACGGCACTCTCGATGCCAAGACCTTCCAGCATAACAAGGAGCTGTTCACCAACTTCGTAAAGACACGCAAGGGCGTGAATACCACCATAAGGACTATCGCAGGTACGGGCGGAAATATCGTCATCCCCTGTGACGAGTTCATAGAGGGCAACCAGTACGTTGAGGCTGCTGAGTTCGTTGAGGGCGCTATAAGCGATGACGAGACAGAGACTGTACTGGCAAGCCTCTCCGTAGACGTAAAGAAGCTGCTGATGCAGACTGCTGCCGGAGCGCTGTTCA
>DNLQ01000129.1 GCA_003488415.1 Ruminococcus sp.
TCTTCGGCTCGGACTTGGGTGCAGGTTTCTTGTCCTCTGCCTTCACCTCGGGAGACTTTGCAGCGGCATTCTTAGGCTCTGCCTTGGGTGCAGGCTTCTTGTCCTCTGCCTTCACCTCGGGAGCCTTTGCAGCATCCTTCTTCGGTTCGGACTTGGGTGCAGGTTTCTTGTCCTCTGCCTCCACCTCGGGAGCTTTTACTGCATCCTTCTCAGGCTCGGACTGTAATACCAGCTCCGCTTTTTCTTCAACTGCAACAGGCTTTATTTCCTCAGGTTTACTTCCGCCCCTGCGGACTGCCCTGACCTTTACTACTTTAACGACCTTACCGTTAGATGGTTTATTCTCTTTCGCCATAGTTATCACTCCAGATTTATTTAATTAATGAAGTTATTACAAAACCAATTTTCCACTTTAATTATATCATTATGATGAAATAAAATCAAGAATCCATTTTACGCTTTGAATATTTTTGTAGATAATAACGAAAAATATGTGGAGTCAGTTCGATTTTTCCCCGATATACTATTTAACGCCCCAAGCCTATTTGTGCAATTTGCCAATAAATGAAAAAACTACTTTCCGGCTGCATAAAATCAGTTGCAGACGGTATGTATATTTATTAACCTATAATACATTACGGATAAAAATGTAGATAAAATATTAATTTTGCTAATGATTATTATTATCCAATTCTATTGATTTTTTTCATTTTTTATTGTACAATATAAATAATGGTGTGCATAGAAGTCCGACTCACCTTTTTAAAGCTGCGGACTCCTGCACAGAATGCTCTCACGAAAGGGGTGAGGATTTTGAATAAGCGCAGGATCGCTGTTATTGTCGCCGGTATCGACCAGAGATATCAGAGCGAGATTCTCGAAGGAATACAGTCATCGGCAGAGGAATGCTCCCTGGAATTCTCTGTATTCGTATCCTTTATAAGAAATATGGAAAACCTCGGACACGATACCGGCGAGTTCAATATCTTCTCTCTCCCGGATTTCAGAAATTTCGACGGTGCAGTCCTCCTGACCAACACCATCGACTACCCTCCGGTAGTAACACGTATCCTCAGCTGCATTACTGCTGCCGGGATCCCTACCGTGAGTGTTGACAATGACGTCCCCGGGATGCTCCATATAGGTATCGACAACAAGGCCGCAATGAGGAAGATAACCGAGCATTTCATCAAGGATCATGGCTTTACCCGTTTCAACTACATCTCCGGACCTGCCGACAACCCGGAAAGTGCCGACAGACTTGCAGGCTTCCTGGAGGTGCTTGAGGAAAACAACATCACTATCGAAAGAAACCGTATCTACTATGGTGACTTCAGAGCCCCTACCGGCAAGGCTGCGGCAGAATTCTTCCTCCGCTATGAACCCGAAATGCCACAGGCTATCATCTGCGCCAATGACGTTATGGCTGCTGCCGCTATCGACAAGCTCTCTCAGGCGGGTTACCGTGTGCCGGAGGATATCGCTTTCTCCGGTTTCGACCACTCCTTCCACCTCCATGACTACCGTGTGGAACTGACTACTGTCAGCCGTCCGCTGAAGCTGTCCGGTCAGCTCGCCTGCCGTATGCTCAGAAATCACTTCAACGGTATAGCCCAGGAAAGAAGCGTCATTATGGAGATGAAGCCACGCTTTACCGAAAGCTGCGGATGTCCGTCAGACTCAGAAGTAAGCATATCCGACCTTCGTACCATAAACTACAACCACTACCGCAGAGGCGAAAACACTCAGTACTACCTTTCAGTACTAAACCGATTATCCAGCGGACTTCTCGGATGCAGTACCTTTGAAGAGTATATCGCAGCTCTCAGAACCTTTATCGTAGAAATTGATCCAGATGAGTTCTACTTCTGCCTGTGTGACAACTGGGATGCCGATACCCTCAATGAAGGAAGAGTTTCCGTCCGAACTGACGATAATTCTGCCTTTACACGCTATACCCCGGAAATGCTCGTTCCCATCGCCTACAAGGACAGAAAGTTTATGAACGTGGACAGGATAAAGACTTCTGATCTGCTGCCGGATTTCGTAAAGGACGATCCGCCGGGAAAGATGTACTACTTCATCCCGCTCCACTTCGGAACACGGTGCCTGGGTTATATGGCTCTGCGTATAACAAGGATCTCCGTACACAATTCCATGTTCCAGTCGTGGTGCATCTCTATGAGCAACTCACTTGAAAATATACGCAAGATGATGGCTCTGGAATTTGCTGTGAAAAGACTCGGCAGACTCTACGCTCAGGATACATTCTCAGGTATATATAACAGAAACGGTTTCGTCGAAGCTACGGATATGCAGTACAAAATGTGCATCGACCAGCACAGATCCATTATGCTGATGTTCATTGACCTCGACGGACTCAAGAAGATCAACGATACCTATGGTCACAGCGTGGGTGATACCGCCATTTGCTGCATTGCGGATATCCTCCGTGATTCGTGTACTCACGGCGAGATATACTGCCGTTTCGGCGGCGACGAGTTCATCGTCTTCGGTGCAGATTACACCGACGACAATGCAAAGGCTCTGACGGAGCAGATACTTCACAACATTGATTATGTGAACGAAAAAGGTCAGAATCCCTTCGTTCTCAGTGCCAGCACCGGTTACGTTATCGCAAACCCACATCCCGGTGAGGATATTTTCGATTTTGTTACTGCTGCCGATCAGAAAATGTACCTTGAAAAACGCAAGAAGCACTCAAAGTATCTGAAATCATAACGCTGTATTCCCACAGACAATCAATGAAGCTGTTTTCTATTATGAATAAAGCCGCAGTTCCTTACGAACTGCGGCTTTTTCATCTTATTTAAGATTAGAGCATTGATGCTCTCAGTTCCTCACCGGAAAGAGGTGAAAGATATGCAGGTGCGATATCAAATGCTGTCTTGCAGCCTGTTGCGCCCTCTGACTTCAGTCTTGCCAGCGCTCTTGCATAACAGATAAGTACGCTTGCTGTGAACTCAGGGTTGGACTCCAGCTTCAGTGAGTACTCTATCATCTGGTGAGTCTTTTCACCGTCACCTGTGAGTCCGCTTCTCATTACAAAGCCGCCGTGAGGCATCTTGTTGTGAACTGCGTCAAACTCCTCCTCTGTGATGAAGTTTACTGTTGTATCATACTGATCGAAGTAGTTCTTCATGTTCTTGATCGACTCCTCGATCTTTGCAAGGTCTGCACCCTCCTCAGGTACTACCCAGCACTCTCTTGTGTGCTTCTGACGTGTTGTAAGCTCGGGCTGGCTTCCGGAACGTACTTCCTCCATTGCTGCCTCAACAGGGATAGTGTACTGTATTCCCCTCTTTACGCCCTCTACACGGCGGATCGCATCGGAGTGTCCCTGGCTTACGCCCTTGCCCCAGAAGGTATAGCTCTTGCCGTTGGGAAGTATGGACTCTGCATACAGACGGTTCAGTGAGAACAGACCGGGATCCCAGCCAAGTGAGATGAATGCAAGGTGTCCGGACTCCTTAGCTGCCTTGTCTACATTTGCAAAATGCTCAGGAATGCGTGCGTGTGTATCAAAGCTGTCGATAACATTGAAGTACTTCGCCAGCTCAGGTGTCTGCTCGGGAAGGTCTGTTGCACTTCCTCCGCAGATTATCATAACGTCGATGTCATCCTGCTTGTCCTGGATGTCATTAATGCTGAACACGGGAGCACCTGCTGTGAGGGGCTTAAGTGCAGAAGGATCACGGCGGGTAAAGATACCTGCCAGCTCCATGTCATCGTTCTGTCTTATTGCAAGCTCTACGCCCTTTCCAAGGTTGCCGTAGCCTGCTATTCCGATTCTGATCTTGCTCATTGTAAGGATCTCCTTTTGATAATATATTTACTTCTCTGTCGCCTTTGACACAGAAGCATTGAACGTTATTTGTGCCGTAAACGGCGGATGTCCTCTTACTTCCGTAAGCTGACACCATTTTCTATTTTATTTCTGCTACCCAGATACTCACTGTGTACTCTTCGTCATCAGGATATTTATATACTCTGCCATGATATTCACTGCCGTAAATATCATAACCGAAACTTGCTATTGATAAATGATCAGTTTTATTCAGTCCAGCCAGTTTTTCCTTCTCCTCGTCCGGCGGACAGGCTATCTCCAGATCATGTGCCTCTGCCCTGATATTGTTTTCGATAAACGAATTATAATCAGGCGTCATCAGCGTAATAGTTTCAGAATCATCATCAAGCCAGTATGCCGGTTCAATGTCGAACTGCACCAGCCTGACATCATCTGTTACGGTTATGCTGAAGTCACTTTCTACCTCTGCTGTTCTCCTTTTTCCGAACCTGGTATAATGCTCGGATAAATCACAGGAAAAGCAGAATACCAGAAGAAGTACAAGAAGCAGAATAAATATCAGCACTGTACCGGCAATCGTGACAAAGTATCTGAGAATGATCTTTATCAGTCTTTTCCTGTAGTCTGCCGGCGTCAGCTCTTCCTCAGCAGTACCATTCTCCGCTGCATCAGTGTCACCGGTACTCACTTTCATTTTTACTCCCCGACAAGCATCTGCATATCGTAGAGTCCCGGAGCTCTGTCCTTTAAGTATACAGCCGCATTTACTGCTCCCTCTGCGAATACCGTCTTGGAGGCTGCGCTGTGTGACAGGGTGATGACCTCGTCCTGTCCGGCAAATATAACGTCATGCTCGCCCACGATAGTACCTCCGCGGATAGCGTGCATACCTATCTCTGACTTCTCCCTCTTCTGACGGCGTGAGTGCCTGTCGTAGACGAAGTGCTTTGAGTTCTCAAGTGTCTCGTTTATTGCATTGCCCAGCATGATCGCTGTTCCGCTGGGTGCATCTATCTTCTGGTTATGGTGCTTTTCCACTATCTCTATGTCAAATCTGTCACCAAGCACTGAGGCTGCCTTCTTTGCAAGCTGCACCAGCAGGTTGATGCCGATCGACATATTGAAGGTGAAGAATACCGGTATCTGTGCGGACGTCTTCTTTATCTGTGCGATCTGCTCGTCGCTGTAGCCTGTTGAGCCGATGACCAGAGGTGTTCCGGTGGAAAGGCAGTAATCAAGCAGCCCGTCAAGCAGCGACGGATTGGAAAAGTCGATGATGACATCAGGCTTTACCGGCAGCTTGTCAGGAGCATCGACGATCGGGAAATCTGCATACTGCTCGGTATATATGTCAACACCTGCTACTGCCTTGCAGTCCTCACGTTCCCTGATGCAGTTGTAGATGTTCTTTCCCATTTTGCCGTTTGCACCGCAGATTGCTATATTTGTCATAGTATCCACTTCCTTTTCTGAGATCCGTCCCTCCGCACTGCGGAAGGACGGCAGACTTCTTACTTTATCAGACCGTGCTTAACAAGTGCTGCACGGAGAACATCCTTATGCTCCTGTGTCATCTCACAAAGAGGCATACGGCACGGACCGGCATTCCAGCCCAGCATATTCATAGCTTCCTTTGCAGGTATCGGATTTACCTCTATGAACAGATCGTTGATAAGATCAAGGTAGTCTATCTGGAGCTTTGTTGCTTCGGCAAAGTTGTTATCCAGGCAGTACTGCACCATATCGTGAGTCTCCTTCGGGATAACGTGTGAAAGTACAGATATTACTCCCTTTCCGCCCAGTGACATGATGGGTACGATCATATCGTCGTTGCCGCTGTACACGTCTATCATATCGCCGCACTCCGCGATCAGCTTTGCGGTATAGCTGATATTGCCGCTTGCCTCCTTGATAGCTGCGATATTTCTGTGCTCAGCCAGCTTCTTTACAGTGCCTACCTCGATAGACATTCCTGTACGTCCGGGGATATTGTAAAGGATTATAGGGATGTTCACTGCATCGGCAACTGCTGTGAAGTGACCGATAAGTCCCTTCTGTGTAGTCTTGTTGTAGTAGGGAGTTACCAGAAGCAGTCCGTCTGCACCTACAGCCTCTGCTTCCTTTGAGAGCTTTACTGCATATGCTGTATCGTTGCTTCCTGTGCCGGCTATTACAGGTACTCTGCCGGCTGCACGCTCAACGGTATAGCGGATGCACTCGATATGCTCCTCGTCTGTCATTGTTGAAGCCTCACCGGTGGTACCGCATATAACGATAGCGTCGGTGGAGTTATCTATCTGGAAGTCAATAAGCCTTCCAAGCTCGTCATAGTTTATGGAGCCGTCTGCATTCATCGGAGTGATGATAGCTATTGCGGAACCGGTAAATATTGTATTCTTCATCTGAAAACCTCCAAGCATATTTCAATTAAGATTATTGGATCAGTCAAAATAACCCTTTGCAGCAAGCAGTTCGGCGAGCAGTACTCCGCCGCCCGCAGCTCCTCTCAGTGTGTTGTGTGAAAGACATACGAACTTGTAGTCGTACTGTGTATCCTCACGGAGTCTTCCTGTGGAGACTGCCATACCGTTCTCAAGATTTCTGTCCAGCTTTGCCTGGGGACGGTCATTCTCCTCAAAGTAGTGGATGAACTGCTTGGGAGCACTGGGAAGCTCAAGCTCCTGGGGTACGCCCTTGAATTCCTTCCAGAGCCGGAGTATCTCCTCCCTGGAGGGCTTGTTCTCAAAGCTGACAAATACTGCTGCTGTATGTCCGTCTGATACCGGCACTCTCAGGCACTGTGTCGTGATCTGGGGAGACTCTGCCTTTACGATCTCATTTCCCCTGATCTCGCCCCATACCTTCAGAGGCTCCTGCTCGGACTTCTCCTCCTCGCCTCCGATATAAGGGATCAGATTATCCACCATCTCAGGCCATGTCTCAAAGTTCTTGCCTGCTCCGGATATTGCCTGGTATGTGCAGGCAAGCACCTTTGTCAGTCCGAACTTTCTCAGGGGGTGGAGTGCAGGTACATAGCTCTGTATTGAACAGTTGGACTTTACTGCAATGAAGCCTCTCTTTGTTCCCAGTCTCTCTCTCTGAGCCTTGATGATCCCGATGTGGTCAGGATTGATCTCCGGTACTACCATGGGTACGTCGGGTGTGAAGCGGTGTGCGGAGTTGTTTGATACGATAGGGCACTCAGCTCTGGCATATGCCTCCTCCAGTGCCTTGATCTCGTCCTTCTTCATATCTACCGCACAGAAACAGAAATCCACCTGCTCTGCGATCTTCTCAATATCCTTTGTTGCGTCCAGCAGCACCATTCCCTTCATGCTCTCAGGCATGGGAACTGCCATCTTCCATCTGCTGCCTGCAACCTCCTCGTAGGTCTTTCCTGCGGATCTCGGTGACGCTGCAAGCACCTTTACCTTGAACCAGGGATGATTTTCAAGAAGTGTTGCAAACCTCTGTCCTACCATTCCCGTTGCTCCTATAATACCAACATTGTACTGTTCCTTCATTGTCAATTCTCCTTTTCTATTATTAAATTACTGAAAAATAAAGAAAACCGGTTGCAAACCGGTTCATCATGAGTTATAATAAGAGTATGTTGCATATCCAGTATATGCGATAGCTCTCCATCATAATCATGATGACAGCCGGAGACCTGTTAAGTCCCGAGCCGGAACTGGATTTACCGGATCCAGCCCCTCGGCGGCATTGCCTTTCACTGTGCTTCACCGGACAGGTGGCCCTCTGCACAGGTACTTTTCTTTGCCGCACCTCTACCTTGTAACTATAATAACACTTTAATCGGGTGTTGTCAACTGTTTTTTTGTAAGTTTTGCGAAAATAATCGGAAAGGACGGTTGCCGTGGATATTTCCAAAGATATCGAAACGGAGCTTTTCAGGCTCAGGGACGAAAAATACGCCGATTTTCAGCAGAAGCTCACTCCCGTTCACAGCAGGGAGCATTTCATCGGTGTGCGTACTCCCGATCTGAGACGGCTTGCCAAGGAAATGCGGAAAAGCAGTGATACCGCCGGTTTTCTCGGTTCTCTGCCCCACAGGTATTTCGAGGAGGATCAGCTCCATGCCTTCATCATCTCTGAAGAGAAGGACTTCGGGAAATGTATCTCCCTTATCGAGACCTTTCTGCCGTATATCGACAACTGGGCGACCTGTGACCAGCTCTCCCCGAAGGCGTTCGCCGGACACCGTGAAAAACTGCCGGCATATGCCCGCAAATGGATCTCTTCCGGTCTCACCTATTCCGTCAGGTTCGGTATAGGTGTTCTGATGAAGCACTTCCTCGGTGAGTATTTCCGGTCTGAGTTTGCCGACATGGTGTCAGCTGTCACCTCGGAGGAATACTACATAAATATGATGCGTGCATGGTACTTCGCTACCGCTCTTGCCAAAAACTATGACGAGGTGCTTCCGTACATCGAGCAGAAACGTCTTGACAGATGGACACACAACAAGACGATACAGAAAGCCGCTGAGAGCTTCCGCATCAGCGATGAGCAGAAGCAGTATCTCCGCACGCTCAAGGTATAAGGAGCTTATATAATTGGAACTTTTAAAGTCGGATTTTTACTATGATCTGCCGGAAGAACTTATCGCTCAGACTCCTGTAGAGCCTCGGAACGCCTCACGTATGATGTGCGTTGACAGAAGCTCCGGCAAGATAACTCACGATCATTTCTATAATCTATGCAGATACCTGAAAAAAGGTGATCTGCTGGTAATGAATGACTCCCGTGTCATTCCTGCAAGGCTCTACGGCGAAAAGGAAGGAACAGGATCCTTTATCGAGTTCCTGCTCCTGGAACAGAAGGGCGACAAGCTGTGGGAGATCATCTGCCGCCCCGGAAAGAAAGCCAAGAAGGGTACAAGATTCACCTTCGGCGGCGGACGCATCTCTGCTGAAGTCGTGGAAGTCAAGGATGACGGCAACCGCATTGTACAGTTCGGCTGCGAGGGCAATTTCTATACCGCTCTGGAGGACGTGGGACAGATGCCCCTCCCTCCTTACATAAAGGAAAAGCTGGAGAACCGCGAGCGCTATCAGACGGTCTACTCAAAGGAGCTTGGCTCCGCTGCGGCTCCCACGGCAGGTCTGCACTTCACGCCCGAAATGCTGGACGACCTGCGCTCACGGGGCATAAAGACCGCCTTTGTAACTCTCCATGTGGGTCTGGGTACTTTCCGCCCCGTCAAGGAGGATAACGTGC
>DNLQ01000020.1 GCA_003488415.1 Ruminococcus sp.
CGCCGAATCCGAAGTCGGAGTGGGTTTTAGCGGACTCGCTGCTGCCGCCGCCGGAGGTAACAGTGAAGTCGCCGCCGGAGATGTTAAGGTCAGTTTCAGCCTGAATGCCGTCGTTTCCGGACTCTATAACGAATGTGCCGTCCTCGATGTAGATGAAGCCCATTCCCTCGTCAACAGCATTGGTGGACTTGATACCGTCCTCACCTGCATTCACAGTGATATTGCCGCCTGCTGCTGCGATGTAGTCTTTGCCCTTGATGCCGTCTGCGGCTGCGTTCACAGTGATATTGCCGCCGGTGATAACGATGTCGTCCTTGCTGCGGATACCGTCTGCATCGGAGTTGACCGTCAGTGAGCCGGAGCCGTTGAAAGTAAGGCTGTCAGAGGAGAAGATGCAGGCAGGAGTCTCACTGTCGGCATTTCCGCCTGTGAGGGTATTCTTGCTGCCCTCGGCAAGAGTGATGAATATTTTATCGGAGTCTGTGCCGAGGATAGCGGCAGAAGTCTTTGAGGTTATGTCAGCGCCGTCCAGCACAAGCTGTACCTTTGCTTTGTCGGCGTTCACGATGATCTGTCCGTCATTGAGCGTACCGGAGATAAGGTATATGCCCTCCTGAGTGATGGTGACAGAAGAGCCGCTGATCTGGACGCCCTGTCCGTCAGCGGAGGCTGTATCGCCGCTGAGAGTGATAGCTGCTGTTACCTCTGTGTAGGAGGGATCCAGGTCACGCTTTGAGAACAGCTCACTGTCGGAGGTCTTGGGGGTATTGGAGAGGGAATCTGCTTCAAGAGCTGCAGATGTCTCTGATGTATCGTCTGATACTGCGGACACGGCAGCAGAACTGTCATCCGTGCCGGACTCGGAAACTGCGGGAGCACTACAGCTCACTGCGGAAGCTGCAACAGTCATAGCGGCTGCCATAGCAGCGATAGTACTTATAAAATTATTGTTATTTTTCATAGTAACACCACTTTCTTATTGTTCCCTTTTCCCCGTGGCTGTTTGTTTTTCTCTGATTATATTCTATCTGCCGGATATGTTGATAAGGTGAAATAATTCTGAAATGCCGGAAAAAGATAGGGAAAAGATAGGTGTGATAATATTTGCTATTTCCTTTCCTATGTGTTATAATAGTGTAAACAGCAATCGAACAGGAGGTCAATATGAAACTGCTTGCAATAGACGGAAACAGTATCCTGAACCGTGCCTTTTACGGCATCAAGCTGCTTTCCAATAAAAACGGAGTATTTACCAATGCCATTTTCGGCTTTATGAATATATATATGAAGAATGCCGCTGAGGTACAGCCGGACGCTGTTGCCGTGGCATTCGACCTGAAAGCTCCCACCTTCCGCCATAAAGCTATGGACTACTACAAAGCGAACCGCAAGGGTATGCCGGAGGAGCTTGCACAGCAGCTCCCCCTTATCAAGGAGCTGCTCACGCTTCTGGGAATAAAGGTCATCGAGTGCGAGGGCTTTGAAGCTGATGACATACTGGGAACACTGTCGAAGGAGTGTTCCGATGCCGGGGATAAGTGCTATGTACTCACCGGTGACCGTGACAGCTTACAGCTTATTGACGATAACGTAACGGTACTCCTTGCCACCAACAAAGAGACAGTACACTATACTCCCGACCGGTTCCGTGAGGACTACGGCTTCGAGCCGGTGCGCCTTATCGACCTGAAAGCCCTCATGGGGGACAGCTCGGACAATATACCCGGAGTAGCGGGGATAGGTGAAAAGACTGCAAAGGCTCTTATCGGACAGTTCGGCACTCTTGAGGGAGTGTACCGGGGGTATGCGGACTCCGGACTCACAAAGGGAGTGAAGGCAAAGCTGGAGGCAGGCGAGCAGAGCGCAAAGGACAGCAAGTGGCTGGCGACTATAGTGCGTGACGCTCCCATAGGCGTGTCCCCGGAGGACTGTAAGCCCGGTGAAAGGGACAGTGCCGGTATCAGCAGGCTGCTTACAGAGCTGGAGATGTACAAGCTGCTGGACAAGCTGGAGATAAGTGCATCCGAGAGCCAGTCCGCACCGGATGCAGCTCCGGCGGCGTATGAACCTGTAGAGCCGGAGTTTGCCGTACTGACTGCCGATGCTGCGGAAGGTATGGGCGAGTGCAGCTACCTCTTTGACGGCACGAAGCTGGAGGTGCGCAGCGGCAGTACGGTATACACCACTGAGGACGGCGCAGTTATCGCAGCCTTTCTGTCCTCGGACTGCCCGAAGGTCACCGACAGCGCAAAGCCTCACTATCGCTGGGCAATGGCAAGGGGCACGGAGCTCAAAGGCATAAAGAACGATATAAGCATATGCGGTTATCTGCTCAATTCCTCCGGGACTGACTACACCTGCGAGAAGCTGTGTGCGGAGTACGGTGTACACTACTACAGCGAGAACGGTGAGTATGCCGGACTTATCTCCCTTGAAGGACTTTCGGCAAAGCTGCTGGAGGAAGTGGAGAAGGAGGGTATGCTGGGACTGCTGAGGGATATAGAGCTTCCCCTCACTGAGGTGCTGGCTTCAATGGAGCATACAGGAGTCCGCATCACTCAGGCAGGAGTCCGGGAGTTCGGCACCTTCCTTACCGAGAAGATAGAAGAGACACAGCAGATGATATATGACGATGCCGGTCACGAGTTCAATATCTCCTCTCCTAAGCAGCTTGGCACAGTGCTGTTCGAGGAGCTGGGACTCCCCTCCGGCAAGAAGACAAAAAGCGGCTATTCCACCAATGCTGACGTGCTGGAGGGACTGAGAGACAAGTCCCCCATAGTTGACAACGTGCTGAAATACCGCCAGTACACCAAGCTCAATTCGACCTACGTCACCGGACTTCTTGACAAGGTGGCGGATGACGGAAGGATACACAGCTCCTTCAGACAGACCGAGACACGTACCGGACGCATATCCTCCACCGAGCCCAATTTGCAGAACATCCCCGTCCGCACCGAGCTTGGGGCAGAGATGAGGAAGTTCTTCACTGCCGAGCCGGGAAAGGTGCTTGTGGACGCCGACTACAGCCAGATAGAGCTGCGTGTCATGGCGCACCTCTGCGGAGATAAGAATATGATAGATGCTTTCACCTCCGGCGAGGATATACACACATCCACGGCAGCACAGGTGTTCGGACTTCCGCCCATCATGGTCACTCCGGAGATGAGAAGTGCGGCAAAGGCTGTGAACTTCGGCATCATCTACGGCATCGGAGCGTTCTCGCTCTCCAGGGACATAGGTACTTCCGTGGCACAGGCGAAGCGGTACATCGCCGACTACCTTGCACGTTTCCCGAAGGTGAAGGAGTTCATGGACAGGACTGTTGATGACGCTGAAAGGAACGGCTCAGTGTCCACCATGTTCGGCAGAAAGCGCCGGATACCGGAGCTGGCCTCGTCAAATAAGGTATTGCAGGCAGCCGGAAAGCGTATCGCAATGAATACTCCCGTACAGGGCACAGCAGCCGACCTTATAAAGATAGCTATGGTGAACGTGTACCGGAGACTGAAAAAGGAAGGTCTTGATGCAAGGCTGATACTCCAGATACACGATGAACTTATCATCGAGAGCAGCAGGGAGTGTGCGGACAGGTGTGCCGTGCTGCTGAGGGAAGAGATGATGAACGTGTGCGAGATGAAGGTGCCGCTGTCCGTTGACGTGCATGAGGGCGAGAGCTGGTATGATGCCAAGGGCTGAGAGGTGATAGGATGATCGTTAATAAGACAGTCTGCATTCCGGAGGACATGGAGTTCATATACAGAAGAGCGGAGAGAAAACCAAAGCTCAGACAGCATCAGATCATTTCACTGCTTGTGGATCTGTTAGTGCTGTTCTGGGCAGCACGGCTCTTTCTGAGAGCCTGTGAATACGGCATTAAGAACGTACCGTTCACAGTGTGGTTCGTGGTCATACTGACGCTGATACTGTCTGTGAATTCAATTTACAGATTCGCTGCAAGAAGAAAGAGTGATCTCAGGAAAGTCATAGAGAACATGAAAAAGAAAAGTGAAACAAGGATCTTTTCCTTCGGTGATGACAGTGTAGAGGTGCTCAACCGGACGGAGGAAACGGAAAACAGAACGAAATACAGCTATGACAATCTGAGCAGGCTGTATGTGAAGTCTGACAGGCTCTATGCAGTGATGAAGCTGAAGGACTGTGATGTATACTTTCCCGTTCACGATGACGGTTACACTGAAGGCTCAAAGGAGGAGCTGATAGCGCTTATTGAGAGCCGTGGGATAAGGAGTGAGGAGATATGACTGAATACAGACGTATAAACGCCGGAGAAGACAATGATGTTTATGAAGCTCTGTCGGTGCTTGATAAAGCCTGCGTAGGTGCGGACGGCTGGTCTGCGGAGTCCTTCCGGAGCGAGTGTGCAAAGGAAAACGGTATAGTCCTTGCAGCCTTTGAGGACGGAGTGCCCGCCGGACTTCTTTCCGGATATACCGCCGTGGGTGAGGCTGACATCACAAGTGTGGCTGTAGCTCCTGCATACCGCAGGATGGGCATTGCCCGGAGGCTTGTGGCTGACTTTGAGGCTCTGCTGCCGGAGGATACGGAGAATATCTACCTTGAGGTAAGGGAATCAAATGAAGGCGCCATAGCCCTTTACAGGAACTGCGGCTTTGAGAAGCTGTCAGTCCGCAGGCGTTTCTACTCCGCACCGGAGGAGGACGCTTTAGTAATGACAAAAACGATCAGGAAGGGATAAGAATGCTTATTTTAGGTATAGAAAGCTCCTGCGACGAGACTGCCGCAAGCGTGGTAAAGGACTGCCGGACGATCTGTTCGTCGGTCATCTCAACTCAGATAGAGGAGCATAAAAAATACGGCGGAGTCGTTCCGGAGATCGCCTCACGCCGTCACTGTGAAAATATTCTCGGAGTAGTCCGCACTGCACTGGAGCAGGCAGACGTTTCTCTCAGTGACCTCGACGCCGTAGCCGTAACATACGCCCCGGGACTGATAGGTGCGCTGCTGGTGGGAGTGAGCTTTGCAAAGTCACTTGCCATGTCTGCCGGAAAGCCCCTTGTGCCGGTGCATCATATCGCCGGACACATAGCCTCCAACTACCTCACTCATCCCGGACTTGAACCGCCGTATCTGTGTATAGTTGCAAGCGGCGGACACAGCCACATCATCGAGGTGCTCTCCTACACGAAGTTCCGTGTGGTGGGACGTACCCGTGACGATGCAGCAGGTGAGTGCTTTGACAAGTGTGCAAGGGCAATGGGATTCCCCTATCCCGGCGGAGTCCACGTAGACAGGGCAGCTCAGGAGGGCGATCCGAAGGCGTTCAGACTTCCCCATCCGGCAGTTGCAGGGAGCGAGTTTGACTTTTCCTTCTCCGGACTCAAGACAAGCGTCATCAACCTCCTGCACAACGCAGAGCAGAAGGGTACGGAGATAAACAGGAACGACCTCTCCGCAAGCATACAGTCAACCATAGCCGGAGTCCTGACGGAAAAGACCATACGTGCGGCAGAGGCTCTCGGATACCGCAGGATCGCTCTTGCAGGGGGAGTCTCCGCCAACTCAGGAGTACGTGCCGCACTGTCGGAGGCTTGTGCTGAGAAGGGCTATGAGTTCTTCATGCCGGAGAAGTCCCTCTGCGGCGACAACGGCGCAATGATAGCCTGTCAGGGCAGCTACAACTTCCTTGCCGGCATCACCGCTGACGAGAGCCTGAACGCTGCAGCAACCCTCTCCATGGAGGATATATGATGAAGGGCAAGGCTGCAAACTGTGAGACCTGTACCAACTACGTCTATGATGATGACTGCGAGTGCTACGTGTGCATGGTGGATCTGGACGAGGACGAGATGTACCGTTTCCTCCAGGGTACTAACTATAGCTGTCCCTACTATCGTCTTGACGATGAGTACGGGGTGGTAAGGCATCAGAACTGATGATACATACACCGTTCACGCCCCCGGCAGTAAGCTGAGGGGTGTGGGCGGTCTTTTTTTCACTGAGCAGACCGGAGAGTACCGTTACTATATCGCATTCCGGAGCTTTGCCCTGTGCCTGAGCCTGCCGGACGCAGCCCTCCAGCAGCTCCGGCGGATTATCAAGGAGCAGGCTGCCCTCACCGGAGACTGTGAGACAGGAGGGAGATACCTTCCATTCGTTCAGCATGGCAGTCAGAGTGCCGCAGGGAGAGCAGTCACCGAGGATGATAAGCTCCGTGAAGCCGGTGAATATCTCCTTTCCTTCTATCAGCTCTGCCGCCGCCTTTCCCTCACCGGGAGAGCCGGCATTGACTGTCACCGGAGGTATATCCGAGAAGAAGCTGAATGTCACAGTGCTGCCGTCAACTGCCGCAGCCCGCAGGTATGCCTTGTCGTGTACCAGTCCTGCATTGCCGCATCCGGTCAGTAAGAAGGCGGCGAGCAGGGCAACGGGGATAAGTCTTTTCACGGGCATCTCCTTTCTGTTCTGCATCTCGCTGCCGCTGCACCTGCCGGAAGTGCAAGGAGAGACAGCATTGTCAGTACAGCCGCAGGAGCTGAGAAGAGATCGGCATTCCGCAGCAGCGCTCCGGCAAGCATGATGCCGCCGAGTACGATACAGCTCCGGCAGCGCAGTCCCGGGAACAGCATACCTGCGATATGCACGGCGCACACTCCCTGGAGGCTCACCGAGAATACGGCTGCGACGGAGAAAACGACCATGAACAGGGAGTCTATGCGCTGTGCCGGGA
>DNLQ01000069.1 GCA_003488415.1 Ruminococcus sp.
GTACAGCTAAGAAGTTCGAGATCGGCAGAGACGATCAGAGCGCTGCTGGCGTTCCTGATGTTGATTACTCACTCACAACCCGTGAGCTCGGCAGAATGATCGAGCGCGCTGGTATCCTCTTCAACTCTCTCCCCGATGAGAAGTTTGATGATCCGCTCGGAATTTCAACAGGTGCAGGCGTTATCTTCGGCGCTACCGGCGGTGTTATGGAGGCTGCTCTCAGAACAGCTGTTCATACTCTTACCGGCAAGACTGTTACAGATCTTCCTGAGGTTCGCGGTACTGAGGGTATCAAGAAGGCAACTTATGATGTCGGCGATCTCAAGGTCAATGTTACTGTTGCAAGCGGACTTTCCAACGCAAGAGAAGTTCTCGAGAGCATCAAGAATGGTACTTGTGATTCACAGTTCATCGAGATCATGGCTTGTCCCGGCGGCTGTGTAAACGGCGGCGGTCAGCCTCAGGTTCCCATGGGTATCAGAAACTTCGTTGACATCAGAGCTGAGAGAGCTAAGGTTCTCTACGATCTGGATAAGTCAATGCCTCTGAGACAGTCTCACGAGAATCCTGCTATCAAGCAGGTCTACGAGGAATTCTTTGAGAAGCCCGGCAGCCACAAGGCTCACGAGGTTCTCCACACTTCCTACGTAAAGAGATCTATAAACTAAGTTATATACTCTCCGCTCCGGTAAAACGGAGCGGAGATCTTTATGTATAAGAACAGCCCGTAAGCATTTCCCTTTATGCTTACGGGCTGAATTTACTTTCTGCTGTTTCTCTTTTTCTGAAGTCTTACGTCCTCACCGGAAAATTCGCACAGCTTATAGACAGATGTCAGACGTGACACGACTCTTTCATCGTATCGTCGGGCTATGCTGTCATAATCCATATTGGTGCTTATGATAGTGGGCTTGCTGCGGTTGAGACGGGTGTTGATGATATTGTATATGGTAGAGGTGTAGAACGGCGATTCGTACTCTGTTCCCAGGTCATCAAGGATAAGAAGATCGCAGTCCATTACAAGATCAATTGTCTCGGTGGAATGCTCCCTGCCGAAATGCTCACGCTCAATGCTGCGGAGTATGTTCACTGCGGAATCATAGATCACTCCATAGCCCTTCTTCATCACAGTATCAGCTATCGCAAGTGACAGGTGAGTCTTGCCGAGCCCGGTACGTCCCATCATAAGTATACTCCCCGAGGAACGTGTGAAATTCATGGCGTAGTCCTTGGTAAAACGCAGGATATTGTCCATGATGCGGTAATCATCACCCTGGTAGTAGCTGAGACTGAAGGTGTCAAAGCTGCACAGACTAAGATGTGTTTTCTTGTTCAGCTCCTCTGCGGCAAGCCGTCCGCAGAGCTGCCGGAAGCAGTCACAGTAAGAACCGTTTAAGTACCCGGTATCCCTGCACCTCGGACAATTGTACTGTATATCAAGATAATCAGCCGGATAGCCGTTCTGTTTCAGAAGCTGCCTGGACATCTCCTGAGCACCCAGATTATTGCGTCGAAGTTCATCTATCCTCTGCTCCACATTATCGGTTCCGGAGGATATAAGAGTTATAAGCTCTCTTCCTGTGGAATAGAGCCTGTCGTTTATCTCACGTATCTGGGGTATACGCCTGTTTATCTCGTTTATGCGCTTCTCGTTCTCCGCAAAGGCAAGATTCCTGCGCTGGGTGAGTATAGTCTCTGCACGCTCGATGATACTGTTATCCATTCTTCACACCTCCTCAAAAGTCGTTTATGAACTCCTTATACTTGTCAATGTCCACTCCGCCGGAACTGCCTCCGCTACCCTTCTTCTTGTTCTTGCGGAATTCGCTTTCAGACCTTTTTACATCTTCAACGGACTTGTATCCGCTGTCACGCCAGGACTGGAGTATGCTGTTTATGTAAGGGAAGGATACCTTGTCTATCCTCTCAACCGTCATTTCGTAGGCAAGACGCAGCATCTCCGGTGAAAACCCGGCTTCTCTCCACTGATCCACAAATACCATCTGTCCGGAGGTCGGACGGCGCTTCATCTCAAACTGCTTCATTACCATACCGGTGAAGTCATGGGAAAGTGACATCCTCTCCACATCGTCCTGCGCAGATTCAAGGGTATTGATATCATTCTCCGCCCAGGAATAGGCTATCTTCTCAATATATGCAGAATTGGTCTTGTCGATGCTCTTGCAGTAGTTGAGGAGTATCAGTATGACCTCTTTTTTCAGTCCCAGGTGAGTATACATGGTGATAAGCGAGTTCTGCATGGTATGATTCAGAGGTCCGAGTGCTGATTCGGCAATAGTGAACAGCTCGGAAATATCCTTTGATCCTTTGACGAGCTGTGCGATCTCTGTAGGAGCAAGGAGCGGAGTCCTCTGAGGTATTGCCTTCTGCTTGTCCTCCGTTATCACCTCACGAGGCTTTTCTGCCTGTATCTCAGCCGCTCTTGACGGAGCGTCCTGCATTATACCCGGAAGTACTCCTTCACCTGCTACCACATTTGCCTGCTGCCAGAACAGTACTGCTTCCTCAGCCGCCGCAGCAGTCACTCCGGTATTGGCAGCTATTTCCTCGGGCGATATATCCCTTCCTGCGCTGCGGAGCAGATACAGCAGTACCTTTATCTGATCCCCTGTTGCCAGCTTCAGAAAATTATCGGCAACTATCCCGGGAACGGCAAAGAGATTTCCCAGCAAACCGGTATTTATCCTGTATTCCATGATACAAGCACTGCTCCTTTCGCTATATTTCTTTATCAGATACAGATAGCCTTGTGAAGGCTCCCGAAAGCTCTGCTCCGAAATACTCCTCCATAAGGCTGTTATCTGCTATGAGCGCAGTCTTGCGGCTGCGCTCCAGTTTCTTTATACGGTATTCAAGACTCTGTGCCCTGCTTCTTGTATCGGTCTGCCAGAGTGCCTCGTAGCTATCCGGCTTATATGCCCGTGTGAACTTCGCACCTCCGGCACAATCACCGGAATGCTCTCTCAGACGGCGTGCCGGATCTGTGGTTATCCCGGTATACAGTCTGTCTCCCGAACAGCGAAGTATGTATACGTAGTACACTCCGGATCACTTCTTCTCCTTGATCCTGAATCCGGAATTGCGGAGTCTTGAAGGATCAAAGCTGTTATCCTTCTTCTTTTCGGGACGCCTGCTGCGTCTCTCACCGTTTCCGGCAGACTTCTCCGGCTTCTCGCCGCGCATTGTAAGACTTATCCTTCCACGGACAGGATCTGCCTCAAGCACCTTTACCTTTACTACCTCGCCGACCTTTACGATCTCCAGAGGATGCTTTACACGTCTTGCGAACTGTGAGATGTGTACAAGTCCGTCCTCGTGAACACCGATATCCACGAATGCACCGAAGTCAACGATGTTGCGGACTGTGCCCACAAGCTCCATGCCGGGCTTCAGATCCTTTATCTCCATGATATCGCCGCTTCTGAGCAGCGGAGGAGGCAGCTCGTCACGGAGGTCACGTCCGGGTTTCTTCAGCTCTGCGATGATGTCGGTAAGTGTGGGAACGCCTATATCCAGTGTCTTGCTGATGTTGTCGATACCGATGGAATCAGCCTTCTCGGTGATGCCTGCTGCTCCGCCTGCGGACACATCAGCCAGTGTGAAGCCGCACTCGATGAGAAGTGAGGATGCCGCAGCATAGCTCTCAGGGTGAACGGCTGTATTGTCAAGAGGGTTCTTTCCGTCACGTACTCTCAGGAAGCCTGCACACTGCTCAAATGCCTTCTTGCCCAGCTTCGGTACTTTCATAAGCTCCTTGCGGTCTGTGAAGCGTCCGTTTTCCTCACGGTATGCCACGATGTTCTTCGCAACTGCGGAGTTTATGCCTGCGATATATGACAGCAGTGAATAGGATGCTGTATTCAGATCAACTCCAACGGAGTTCACGCAGTCCTCGACAACTCCGGAGAGAGCTTCGGTCATACGTGCCTGAGGCATATCATGCTGGTACTGTCCTACGCCTATAGCCTTTGGCTCGATCTTGACAAGCTCTGC
>DNLQ01000066.1 GCA_003488415.1 Ruminococcus sp.
CCGGCATTCAAAACGCTTGGAGAAGAGAATATATTTGTAATGTCCAGGGAAAGGGCGGAGCATCAGGATATCCGTCCTCTGAAGGTAATAATAGTAAATATTATGCCTAAGAAGATCGAGACGGAGAGCCAGCTAATGAGACTGCTCAGCAATACTCCTCTCCAGGTTGATGTTGAGCTGCTGCAAATGGCTTCGCATACATCGAAGAATACTTCCCGACACCATATGAATGAATTTTACAAGACCTTTGACGAGATAAAGAATGACCGCTATGACGGAATGATCGTTACCGGCGCACCGGTTGAGCTGCTGGAGTATGAGGAAGTTGACTACTGGGACGAGATCACCGAGATATTTGAGTGGTCAAAGACTCATGTGTATTCAACACTGTATATATGCTGGGCAGCTCAGGCAGGTCTTTACTACCACTTCGGCATACCGAAGTATCCTTTGAAGCAGAAGATGTTCGGGGTATTCCCTCACAAGGTCGAGCTGGAGAACTGTCAGCTTCTGAGGGGCTTTGATGATATATTCAACGTGCCGCATTCAAGGAATACCGAGGTTCGGCGGGAGGATATCGAAAAGGTGGAACAGCTCCGCATACTCACAAGCTCAGAGCTTTCGGGAGTGCATATCATCGCAAACAAGAATGGCAGGCAGTACTTCATCACCGGACACTCGGAATACGACCGTGACACGCTTGCTTCGGAGTATTTCCGTGACCTGGAAAAGGGACTGGATATACAGATACCATATAATTATTTTCCCGGGGACGATCCGACAAAGACGCCGGTATTTTCATGGAGATGTACTGCTAATCTTATGTTCTCGAACTGGCTCAACTACTGTGTATATCAGAGAACTCCCTACAATCTTGAGGAACTTGAGATCAGGAGCTGGACATGGGAGACTGTACTCTGACAAGCCTGTCTTTCGGGACAGGAATAAATGATAAGGGATCATATAAACAGGAGGGATTAAATACATGGAAGAAAAAGACATAACACGTACTGAGGAATACGATACCGGATACAGCGCAGAAGAGGAAGCTGAGAGTGCAGGTGCTGATCCGGCTGCTGAAGGCTCAGTGTCATACGATCTCAATGATCTGCCTGTGAACAGCGAAGAGAAGACGTTTTTTGACGATACGGATTTCCAGGATTACGATCAGGATCGTAATGAACAGGGAAAAGGTCTGCCGCTGACATCATTCATACTCAGCATAGGCAGTCTGCTTTTTCTGATACCGAGACTCCTTGAGGGGGTACTTGTTGTGGCTCTGATAGCTATGATACTTGGCATCATAGCGGTAGTGCGAAAGCACAGAGAGATCGGTTTTGCCTGGAGCGGTATAATGATCTCAGCTATCGTTATAGTGCTTATAAGCTGGGTATATATCGACTATCGCCTGATCTTTGAGCCGAAGGTGAATAAGAGCAAGAACGATAAATTCGTCATAGAAGATGATGAGACTGCTTCATCCGGGAATATGGCTGAGCTGACTATCCCCGGCTTCATAGTTGAAGGAGGTGGGATCTGATGTTCGGGAAACGTGACATTATCGATGAGATGGATGATGCCAGAGTTGACGAAATGGACAATAATGTCATAGACGATACAGTTTCTGCCGATCATTCAGATTATTTCGATTCATCACGCTACTATGATCCGTCAAGATATGAAAAGGATTATGATAAGGCTTATGACAGCCATCTCTGCGAGGAGGGACACGATCACGATGAAAGTGACCGCAGGCGTTCATCATCGTACAGTCAATCAAGGGAGAAGGTTCATCAGGGCGGACATCTCTGCGAGGACGGTGAGTCCCACGAGTATGGAGGAGCAAAGAGCGAAGCCTGGAAACGCTTTGAAGAAAAGCACGGATCAAAAAACGGCAGTTACGCTTCCACCCACCAGAAGAAGGGGGAGGAGTTCACCGCCGTTACTGATTATTCACCCAGGTCTCCGAAAAAGGTATATATAGACCGTACAACATATAACAAGCCTGATGATGCCAAGGATAACAGGGCAGGTCTTGCTGTAGTGGGTATCGTGCTGATCGTATTCGGTATTGCGAGCGCCAATCCGGTGCTTATCTTAATTGGAGTGAGCGTCCTGATAGCTCTCAATAAAAAGAAGAACTCCGGCAGTAATTCCGGATTCGGCACAAAAGCGTCGGCTGACGACAGGAGTGATTATGAAAAAAGAGCTGCTTCAACTACATTGAAGGTGATAGCAGTTATGATTTTCCTGATGATCGCAGTAATATTTCTGATAATAGCATTTTCAACTAACTCATCATTCACAGAATTTGCAGAGATGATGGAGGAATTAGATTAAGCAATCATTTCCCTGTCAGTGACGGGGGATGAAATATATTAAAAAGGAGGATATGTCATGAGCGAAGTTTACATGGATAACACAAACTTCACCGGCAGCGAAACACCTGAGAACCCCAATGAATACAAGAAGGGACTTTCTGTCACGGCATTCGTGCTGAGCCTTGTAAACCTGCTGTGCTGCTGTTCATTCGTATATGCAGTATCACCGATAGGTTACATCTTTGTAGTTCCTGCTATTATCCTGGCGATCATTTCTCTCGCTACAAAGAGAGGCGGCAAGGGACTTGCAATTGCAGCCCTTATAATCGCAGGTATCAGCCTTGTATTCATGATCGCAATTTCTGTAGTGTTCAAAGAACCTGCACAGGACATCGTGAAGCTCTCACAGAATGCAGATCAGTACATCCAGATGTGGGAAGAGACAGGTGAAGTACCTGAGGAATTCCAGAAGTATCGTGATCCTAAGTACGATGACATCTGGAAGAACATGAACCCGCCTATGAAGAACTTTGATGAGTTCTATGATTATCTTATCAAGACTCTCAAGCAGCAGCGTGGTCAGGCAGCGACCGGTACCGCAGCTCCTGCGGGCGAAGTCTCAGCAGAACCGCTTCTTGCGGTAGGTTAAACCGGAGCAAGGAAAGGAAAAAAATTTCTTAGCACCGTATATACCAAAGCTATCCCCACAGCGGCAAGGTAAAAGCTGTCGCTGGCGGGGATTAGTTTTACCCTTTTGCCAAAGACGAACAGCAGGTTCTGCAGCCAGTAGAGCAGCAGGAGCAGAGCGGCAGCAATGATGATGAGATTGTTATGCAGGGCGCTCAGAAGTCTGAACTGAGCAAGGTCGTACATACAGTGCGTAGCTCCGCATCCGGGGCAATATACTCCGAAAAACAGTCTTATGACGCATGGGGGCATATGCGGCGCTATGTAGCTCCGGTAAAATCCTGTGACTGCTGGGAAAAGCGGTATTGCCACAAGGGGGATAAGGGATATAATCAGACTTTTTCTTCTGTTCATTTTGATCCTTCTATCTTTGACATAAATTCTTCGGTGGACATAAGACCGCTGCGGTTGTATCTTCCGATACTGTAAAGGCAGTTCGTGTCACGGGTAATGGTATTCGGCAGCTCACGGCAGGTAAGTGTCATAAGGAAGCCGCATTCACGCAGTACGGGGATACTCTGTCTGCTTACACTTCCGAATGGGTAGGCGAATACGAACGGCATGATCCCGGTGTTGTCGTGGAGAGCGTATTGCAGAGCATATATGTCCTCTCTGAGTGCAGCGCAGAATTCCTCAGCGGATTCGCCTTCCATCGGCAGGCAGCCTCGTCTTGCGGACAGAGTATGCATATCCCAGGTGTGGTTCCCGATCTCGACTCTTCCTGACTTCGCAAGTTCGGATATATCCTCCCATGTAAGGTAGGAGTAAAGATCGTTATGCGGATCGGCGGCAGCATTGTACTGAGAGTAACTTCCCACAACGGATACCACCGCACGCATATCGTATTTCTCAAGGAGAGGGAGGAGTATTGAAAGATTGTTATAGAAACCGTCATCGAGGGTGATAAGCACGGGTTTTTCTGGCAGATCACCCTTGTTCTGCGTATACAGGCAGAGCTGCTGGGCAGAAACGGAAGTGTAGCCGTGAAGACTCAGCCACCTGAGATCAGATTCAAGCTGCTCAGGAGTGACTGTGTACTGCGAGGGAGTATTGCCGCCGACGCTGTGATACATTATAGCATAAAGGGTTACGGGATCGTCCGGGAGACTTACAGCAAGGAGAGTCCTTCCGATAAGGAAGCAGGCGGCACATATAGAGAAAATAATGGAATCCAGCAGGAGAAGCCGCAGGAATCTTCGTGGACTGTAGCAGTGATACATAGTTCAGACCTCCTTGATAAAAAATATGTCACAGGAGAACTGAAAATGCCTGTACAGAATATGACCAGGCAGAAATAATCTTCCGCTCAGGTGAATATAATTTCACAGAGGGGCAAAGATAAGCATAGTCTTTGCCGATAAAAAGAGGTGGAAGAATGACACGTTACAGAAAAAGAAAGCTCAGGACCATAGTGAACTTCTGCGTGCTTGTGATGGTACCGGTGGCTGCTGCCGGAGCAGCAAGAGTCATCCCGGAAGCAGGAATGGCGATGAGAGAACTTGGAAGCATAAGACTGGACAAGGAGTCGCCGGAATATGATACCGTAGAAGCAAAGCTCACACATGGAAGTGCAGTAAGTCAGGTATCCGGAGATATGGTCATATCACAGGGCTATGGCTGGAGAGAGGAAAAGGAGACATTACCGACCGGAGAGGTGGTACTGCCTGAACCTATGGAAATGGTATCAGATTCACCGGGCGAAAAGCCATATCCGGTGCAGTGGGGAGAGGGCGGAGCTGTTGTACGCACTACCTACGGAGAGTACTCCGGAGATTCCTTCTTTGACCTTGACAGCTGCGGACAGGTCAACAACAAGACAGAGCATTCAAATGCAGAGCTTCTGGAGGAAAGCCGTGAGCTTCCTGCATTCACCATATCCGATACTACAGAGCCTCAGGTGCTGATCTATCACACTCATACCACAGAGAGCTTTGAGCCGTTTGTAAGGGAAAGCTGCGATGACACCTTCAACTACCGCACTACAGATGATACCAAGAACGTAGTCATGGTAGGAGATGCTATACAGGCGGAGCTTGAAGCAGCCGGCATAGGTGTGATACACGCCCGCACTATACATGACTATCCCTCCTACAACGGCTCCTACAGCCGGAGCCGGGAGACTATAGTACCGATACTGGAGGAGTATCCGACAATAAAGGTAGCGCTGGATATACACCGTGACGCTGTATCCGGCGAGGGCTTCATCACCCAGCCGTATGCAGAGATAGGCGGAAAGGAAGCAGCCCAGGTAATGATAATCTCCGGATGCGATGACGGTACACTTGGTATGCCGGAATACATGAAGAACTTTCATTTTGCCTGTGCGTTGCAGCAGCAGCTTGAAGGTGACTGGAAGGGGCTTACCCGTCCGATACTGTTTGATTACAGGCACTACAACCAGGATCTTACTACCGGTAGTCTTCTTATAGAGGTAGGCTCACATGGAAATACGCTCAGCCAGGTGCAGTGGTCGGGGCAGCTTATAGGACGTTCCCTTGGCAAGCTGCTTAACGGAATGAAGGAGAACTGAATTTGACCGGAAAAAGTATAAAGCCGGCAGCAGCAGTGATGATACTCTATCTTCTGCTGACCGCCGGTCTGTGGATGTTCTTGTATTGTCTTGAAGTCTCCGGGGGACATATCACCGGGGAGACAAAAACGCCTGCCGGACTCAGCAATGACGGCGATTCTGTACATCTGCGGATGGCAGATACCGTATTTACCGCTGATCTTGCGCCGCTGAGCGGCAGCAGCGATGTGTATACAGCCGTATATCTTCTGTCGCCGGATGAACTGAGGGGAGAGATCTACCTATTGGGAAAGGTCATGCCTTAGAGCTGTATCTCCGCATAGAGAGATACTTTCTCTGATCCTGCATATCGAAGTAGAAGCTGTTCAGCTCACCGGAGTATACGAGCGTTGCACCGGGAAAGCTGCGGAAATCATCCGGTGTGTACAAACAGAATGGCTTTTCAAGTTTTATGCCTATCTTATCCATGGTATAAGCCACGAACTGTGAGCAAACGAAACTATATTTGCGGTTCCACTCTATATTGAAGTAAACGGCGATAAGTCCGAGCACATTATAGGAATATATGTTCCTGTTATCGGAGAAATGGCGGATGATACGGTTATACTCGTTCTTCTGCTCGTTTGTAACAGGGATGCGGTAGATCTCACATGGAATAAAGCCGTATTTGCCGAGGGTACCTTTGCCGACTATCTCCTTATTGAAGGTAGCCGGGAGGGGAAAAGGGGTGTAGGAGCGGCAGAAGCTGTACATCTCTGAAAGAGTAACATCGCCTGAGAGGGAGACGTGATTATAGGGCTTCTTCGTAAAGAATCTGAAGAATCGTGCAGGTCTTGTACCGGTCTGAGCGATTATCAGATATATGTAATCCTCCAAAATGTCACCTCCTGATCTGACAGCAGAGGACTGGCAGTAATATTTTACAAAAAAAAGACCATGTATTAAAAACTTTTCTTTTCTGATTATACCATAAACTATTGCAAATTACAAGAGTTTTTGATATAATATTATTAGCGCCCTGTCAAAGAGGGCAGGATCTGTCGATCCGTAAGACATAAGCGCCTGTAGCTCAGGGGATAGAGCAGCGGCCTCCGACGCCGTGTGCGGTGGTTCGATTCCACTCAGGCGTGCCATGAAAAACCACGCATCTGCGTGGTTTTTTCATATCCGCATTATTTGTCCTGATCCTTTACAGCCTGAGCGATCATGTACACAGAGTAGAATATCCATATTATCCATGTGATATGCCACCAGCCTGTGGAGATGCTGATAAGAAGATACAGCACGACTGCGGCGATAGTTACAAACAGCTTCTTCACGGTAATACCTCCTGTAAAACAGCTGATTACATTTTATCACTAAAATACAGCCGTGTCAAGGAATGAAACGGATTTTTACGGGAATAATACCTTCAGGGAGTGATGTATATGATAACACCGCAGGAATACAGCCGTATGACGGACGAGGTATCTCCGAAGTCGGCTACAAAGGCAAATATTTTAAGGGCATACGCAGCGGGAGGAGGAATATGCGCCGTAGCTCAGGTGATACTTGCTGTAATGGAGGCATTCGGAGCTGATAAAGAGGCAGCATCTGCCTGGACTTCCATTATCCTTGTTGTTGCCGGAGCGATAGCAACAGGCTTCGGGTGGTACGGAGAGCTGGCACGCTACGGCGGTGCAGGCACACTTGTACCCATAACCGGTTTTTCAAATGCAGTCTGCTCTGCGGCAGTTGAAGCGCAGTCCGAGGGACTGATCCTTGGTGTGGGTGCGAAGATATTTACAATAGCCGGACCTGTTATCCTCTACGGCACGGCAGCCTCGGCAATTTACGGATTTATCTGTTTCTTATTCAATATAGTGTAGTGTCATGTACGGCGAACAGGAATGCAAAAAAGTACAAAAAAATTGCCCCGATATGATCGGGGCATGGACACAAATAAAAATAAATATGTGTAGAACAAAAG
>DNLQ01000153.1 GCA_003488415.1 Ruminococcus sp.
GATAGGACACATTCTTCCGTAGTGGCTGTAGTGAACGTCACGGACCTCAAATCCTGCACGGTCTCTTGAAAGACCTCCGGGACCCAGGGCGGAAAGACGTCTTTTATGGGTAAGCTCAGCCAGGGGGTTGTTCTGATCCATGAACTGTGACAGAGGTGAGGAGCAGAAGAACTCCTTCATAGCTGAGGAGATAGGTCTGATATTGATCAGAGTCTGAGGAGTGAGAGTGTTGATATCCTGAGTCTGGATGTTCATTCTCTCACGGATACCACGCTCCATACGGGCATAACCGATACGGAACTGGTTCTGGAGGAGCTCGCCAACTGAGCGGATACGTCTGTTGCCCAGGTGGTCGATATCGTCAACAGTGCCCACGCCCTCGCACAGGCCGATGAAGTAGCTGATAGTAGCGAAGATGTCGTCCAGGATGATGTGCTTGGGAACAAGCTCATCTGCACGCTTCTTGATGTTCTCCTCGAGCTCGTCAGCGTCAGCGGAGTTCTCTAAGATCTCACGGAGCACCTTGAAGGATACCTTCTCGTTGATGCCGTACTTCTCGGTATCGAAATCAACATAGCCCTTGATGTCTACCATGTTGTTGCCGATGATCTTGGCTACCTTCTCCACCATCTTGATAGAGGTCTCGCCTCTCTCGTTGGTGAAGTACTCCTTTGCCTCAACGGTAACGAAGGCATACTCTACGCCAGCCTGCTCGATCTCACAGGCTCTGTCGTAGGTGACGATCTCGCCCGCATCAGCCATGATCTCTCCGGTCATGGGATTCACAACAGGCTCAGCCAGGAGGTGTCCTGCAAGACGTGAAGCAAGCCCCAGCTTCTTGTTGTACTTGTATCTTCCGAAGCGGCAGAGATCATATCTCTTTGCATCGAAGAACAGGTTATTCAGGTGAGTCACAGCGCTCTCGACCGTGGGAGGCTCACCCGGACGGAGCTTCTTGTACACGTCGATAAGAGCGTCGTCTGTATTCTTTGTCTGATCCTTCTGGAGGATAGTCTGCTTCAGGCGGTCATCCTCGCCGAAGAGTGCATATATCTCCTCGTCAGTACCCACGCCCAGGGCTCTGATGAAGGTGGTTATCGGTATCTTTCTGTTCTTGTCTATACGCACATATACCACATCGTTGGAATCCATCTCGTATTCCAGCCATGCACCACGGTTAGGGATAACTGTGGTATTGAACAGGTCCTTACCGGTCTTATCCTTTTCAAAGGCGTAGTATACGCCGGGTGAACGGACGAGCTGAGATACGATAACTCGCTCAGCGCCGTTGATAACGAAGGTTCCGCTCTCTGTCATGAGGGGGAAGTCGCCCATGTAGATCTCGCTCTCACTTACAGCTCCGGTCTCCTTGTTTGCGAGAGTTGCTGTAGCACGCATAGCTACCTGGTAGGTAGTGCTTCTGGACTTACACTCTGCAAGTGAGTACTTAGGAGTGTCATCAAAGCGGTAATCCTTGAAGTTGAGGACGAGGTTGCCGTTATAGTCGGTAATAGCGGTCATATCCCGGAATACCTCTCTAAGACCTTCCTCTCTGAACCACTGGTAAGAATTCTTCTGCACCTCAATGAGGTTCGGCATTTCAAGGGGCTCGGTAATTTTACCGAAGCTCATTCTTTCGTTCTTTCCCAGCTGCTTTGGCGTTACTTTCACCATAGGCGGTACCTCCTTAATATGTTGCTTGTCCTTCTTGCGGTGAAGGGCAATATTTGACAGGCTGCTCACAATACAGAAAAAATTTCCCCCGGAGTATTGACATATAGTGCATAATGTGATATAATATTTGCGGGAAAGGGGATACTATTCCATACTGATACATTATATAATTATAATATATCATTTTCCCCATGTCAAGAGGTAAAGTTAAGATTTGTCAGTTTGCCGGATTTTGCTGAAAGCGAGTCCGCTTTTTTTGTTTATTTATGTCTCACCGCCCCCACGGGCGGCTTTTTTATGCCCGATGCTCTGTGACTAACGGCGGCAGTCCGGGACATAATATATCCGAGGTGAGAAAATGAACGAAACTGAGGAAATGCTCCTGCCGGAGCTGAAAACGTCACTTGACCGCATAAGAGAGCTTACAGGAGACTCTTCCGATCTGCTGGTGAACGAATTTGTCACAGGCGGCATAAGCTGTGCCCTTGTGTGCTGCGAGGGAATGGTCTCCACACAGACTCTCGGGGAGCTTGTACTCAGTCCGGTGACGGGCATAGCCGATACAGACACTCCCCAGGCACTGATGCGCCACATCCGGACGCATATGCTGCTCTCTGCCGACCGCCCGGAGATCACCGACTACAGCACCCTCCTGCACCTGGTACACTCCGGCTTCGCTGTACTGCTGGCGGACGGATGTCCCACGGCTCTGGGCTTCGGAGTACAGGGGTACGCATCACGGGGAGTACAGGAGCCCTCCGGCGAGGGCAACATCATGGGCAGCCATGAAGGCTTCACAGAGACCGTGCGCACCAATATGTCCATGCTCCGGCGCAGACTGAAAACTCCGGAGCTTGTCATGGAGCTTGATACCATAGGCACCAGCTCCCGGACGGATATCTGTCTCTGCTATATGAAAGACCGTGTCCCGGAGTCCCTTCTGAGGGATATCCGCCGTTCCCTCAGCAGCATCAGACCTGAGTCGGTGCTGTCCACGGGATACATCCGCCCCTTCCTGGAGCGCAGGAGCTTCGAGATATTCAGCTCCACCGGCATTACAGAGCGTCCGGACGTGCTTTGCTCCCGTCTTATCGAGGGCAGAGCCGCACTGCTTATTGACGGAGTACCCTTTGCGGTGACAGTCCCCGGACTGCTCTGCGACAGCTTCCAGACTCTTGACGACTACGCCTTCAAGCCCTGGTACGCCACCTTTCTCCGGTGGATACGGGGAGCATTCTTCCTGCTGGCGGTACTGCTCCCGGCTGTGTACGCTGCTGTGGTCATGTACCACAAGGAGCTGCTCAACAGCACTCTCTTCATGCTGCTGGCAGATGCTGAAAAGAACGCTCCCCTTTCCATAATGACGGAATCCTTCATGGTACTGCTGATGTACGAGGCTATCCGTGAGGCAGGAGTCCGGCTGCCCAAGCCTGTGGGCGGAGCTGTGAGCCTTATAAGCGGACTTATCATAGGCGACGCTGCCGTTGACTCCGGACTGGTCAGCACTCCCCTGCTTACCATTATCGCACTGTCGGTGCTGGGCGGTATGGTAGTCCCGAACCTTGATCCGCAGATAACTGTGCTACGGCTGTTCTTCCTTATCGCCGGAGGGACTTTAGGGCTTTTCGGCATCAGTCTCCTTGCCTGCGCCGTGCTGATAAACGTCTGCTCCACCGAGGACTACGGTTTCCCGTTTACTGCTCCTCTGTCCCCGTTCCACTCCGGCAGCTCGGGGGATACACTGTTCAGAGCCGGTATGCGGAAGCTGCTGCGGCGGGGATTCACTGTGGAGGAGTATCATGAATAGTATTACAAAGTATCAGCTTGCGGCGGCGGTGCTGCTGTCGGAGGGCTTCACCCTGCTGTGCATCCGGGGCAGCATCACTCTCCTTACCCTTGCAGGATACACTGCCGGCACTCTCCTGCAATATGCCGCCGCAGTCCCGGTGATGAAGCTGTGCCGCAGCGGTCTGAGTGACTGCGGCAAGCCTGCACTTGCGGTCATACTCCTGTGTCTGACTGGCTGGGGCGGCATCTCCCTTGCGCTGCTGTATCAGACCTCCGATGCGGTATACATCCCCTTTGAGGGCAGCGGACTTGCCGGAGAGCTGCTTATCTCGGCGCTGATAGCTCTTGTCAGCCTGTACGCTGCATCCGCCGGGATACGCTCCCTTGCCCGGGCAGCAGTCATGGTCTCGGCACTGGGCGTGCTGTGTATTGCCGCCGTCGCATTCAGCGCAGTACTGTCGTCCTCGCCGGAACAGTGGGAGCGAATACCCCGTATACCCGGCAGCCGCAGTCTGCTCCGGGAGGTGCTGCACGGCTTCACGGCAGGCTCCGGGACGGCTGCTTTCTCCGTGCTTTACTGCCGTGCCGGGAAAGGCTCCGGCAGGCTGTACTTCGCCGGGAAACTCCTTCTTACATGGACTGTGATGCTGGTGTCGATGCTTGCTGCCGGCGGCATTATGGCTGTGACAGATCATCCGGCAGTCACGGCAGCTCAGCTCACTCAG
>DNLQ01000175.1 GCA_003488415.1 Ruminococcus sp.
GAGGCTGCTTTCGTTCTGAAGTATACTCAGGGTGACGCTGCTTCTTATGCTTGTCCTTACAAGGATCTCGGTATCGACGTTGATGCTAAGATCAAGGACGCTAAGATCGCTCAGTACTCCGTTGACCTCGGTACTAACCCCAGCGGCGACGTTGTAGGTCTCGGCTATCAGGCTACAGGCGGTGCATTCATCTATCGCCGCAGCATCGCTAAGGATGTATGGGGCAGCGATGATCCGGCAGATGTATCAAAGGCTATCGGCGGCGGCTCAGGCAACTGGGATAAGTTCTTCGATGCTGCTGAGGAACTCAAGGGCAAGGGCTATGGCATCCTGTCCGGTGACGGCGACCTCTGGCACGCTGTTGAGAACAGCTCTGACTCCGGCTGGGTAGTTGACGGAAAGCTCCACATTGATCAGAAGCGTGAGAACTTCCTCGATCTCGCTAAGCAGCTCAAGGACAACAACTACTTCAACGATACCCAGGACTGGACAGAGTCATGGTACGCTGATATGAAGGGCGAAGGCGAAAAGGGCATTCTCGGATTCTTCGGTCCCGCCTGGCTGATCAACTACACAATGGCAGGCAACTGCGGCGGTAAGAAGGTCGGCGAAGGCACATACGGCGACTGGGGCGTTTGCCAGCCTCCTGTAGGCTTCTTCTGGGGCGGTACCTGGCTGATTGCCAATAAGGACAGTCAGAACAAGGAAGCTATAGGAAAGATCATTGAGTGGGTTACTCTTGATACTTCTGAGAACGGTCTCCAGTATCTGTGGGCTAACGGAACATACAACCCCGAAAAACCTACAAAGGACGTTGTAGCTTCTGAGGTCGTAATGGCTAAGTCAGACGGAAAGGTAGACTTCCTCGGCGGTCAGAATATGTTCGACGTATTCACAGAGTCCAATAAGTTTGCTAATGGTAAGAACCTCACTCAGTACGATGAGAAGATCAACTCCAAGTGGCGTGATCAGGTTCGTCAGTACACAGCAGGCAACAAGTCAAGAGACGAGGCTATAGAGTCCTTCAAGAGCGACGTAGCTGATGAGCTCGGTCTTGATGCAGAATAATCGCATTGCTG
Organism: Ruminococcus sp.; assembly: GCA_003488415.1. Taxonomy (GTDB): domain Bacteria; phylum Bacillota; class Clostridia; order Oscillospirales; family Ruminococcaceae; genus Ruminococcus. The sequence continues at coordinate 1,080 of DNLQ01000175.1, forward strand.
TAATCACACTTCATAATATATAAGCAGTTTCTGCCGGGAGGGATGACTTATCATGCCGTCCCTCCCCAGCGGAAGCGCTCACAAAGGAGGTTCCCGCATTGGCAAAACCGCTCAAGGGTATAAGCTACGCTAAGTACGGCTATCTGTTCAGTATACCGTTCATTGTTATCTTCCTTATTTTCTGGCTTTATCCTACCATCTACACTTGTGTCCTCGGATTTACCGACTGTAAAGGCTTCGGTAACACCGATTGGCATCTTCTTGACCACCCTCTGGATAACTTCAGGGATGTCTTAAAGAACAACTCTTTCAAAGTATCACTAAAGAATACTTTCATTATCTGGATCATGAACTTCATCCCCCAGATCTCTATCGCTCTTCTTCTTACAGCCTGGTTCACCTCCCATTCAAATGATATCAAGGGTAAAGGCTTCTTCAAGGTAGTATTCTATATGCCGAATATTATCACAGCTGCTACAGTTGCAGTTCTCTTCAGAACACTGTTCAGCTACCCTATGGGACCTATCAACGACCTTCTGGTGACAACAGGTATCAATGATGCAGCATACAACTTCTCTGTTGACAAAACAGCATCAAAGCTCATCGTTGCATTCATCCAGTTCTGGACCTGGTACGGCAATACAATGATCGTTCTTATCTCCGGTGTTCTCGGTATAAGCCCCGATATCTACGAGGCTGCTGAGATCGACGGCGCAAACGGAGTCCAGACTTTCTTCAAGATCACAATACCCAACCTCAAGACTGTTCTCCTTTATACTCTGGTAACAAGTCTTGTCGGCGGTCTTAATATGTATGATATCCCCAAGCTCTATCAGGACGGCGGTCCCGATAAGGCTACACTCACTACAAGCGTATTCATTCAGCAGCAGGCATTCTCCGGAAGCTACATCTATAACAGAGCGGCAGCCGCAAGTATGATAATGTTCCTTATTATTTCAGTCTGTTCCGCTATACTGTTCTGGATCATGCGTGACAAGGACGAGGCTAAGCTCGAAAAAGAGAAGAAACTCGCCAGAAAAGCTGCACGTAAGGCAGAAAGGAGCTTCTGATGTCTGTTATAAATAAGAAAACCAATGTTCCTTTCAAGGTAATAGCTTATACCTTCTGTATCTTCCTTACCTTCCTTAGCTTGTTCCCGTTCGTTATCATGGTAATAAACGCTACAAGAAGCACCAGTCAGATACAGTCGCACGCTATATCCCTTATCCCCTCACATTACATCGCTAACAACTTCAAGGTGCTTACTTCCAAGACCTTCGATCCTATGAGGGGATTCATCAACTCTCTCATCATTTCAGTGGGCTCCACTTTCTGTGCAGTTTACTTCTCAACAATGACTGCATTTGCTCTGGTCGCTTATGACTGGAAGCTGAGAAAGCCATTCTTTACCGTTATCATGTGCATCCTGATGATCCCTGCTCAGGTTATCAGTATCGGTTTCTATCAGTTCATGTACAAGATCGGTATGACAAACAACTTCCTGGCACTTATCCTCCCCTCGATCGCTGCTCCTGCTACGGTATTCTTCATGAGGCAGTACATGATTCCTTCGCTTCCTATGGAGATCCTCCAGTCAGCACGTATAGACGGCGCAGGTGAGTTCCGTATCTTCAATCAGATCGTACTCCCCATGATGATGCCCGCTATGGCAACACAGGCTATATTCTCGTTCGTTACAAGCTGGAATCAGCTCTTCATGCCTTCCATCCTTATCAATAAGAATAAGCTGTACACTCTGCCTATGATGGTCGCTCTCCTCAACGGAGATACGTACAAGACGGAATACGGTGCTGTTTACCTGGCACTGTTCCTTACAGTTCTCCCGCTGCTCGCAATTTACTTCCTGCTTTCAAAGTACATTATAGCAGGTGTTGCTCTCGGCGGCGTAAAGGGCTGAACACAGAACACTTCCCCCCCCTTAAATATAAAACAAACTGCTGTACTTGAATGTACAGCAGTTTGTTTTTTTAGAGTAGATCCATCCTTTCGTACTAAGAGAAAAAATGTATCATTTTTTCAGTTCACGCTTTGCCGTCACGGAATTTCATCATCATATCATTGGTAAGGCTGAAATTATCGGGCTGTCCCGATATCTCCTGACGCTTTACCCATACAGCCCGGCTCAGCTCGCTCTCGTCCAGCCTGACTTCGGTACTTCCGTCAACGTCACAGAAGAATCCTGCAAGTATCCCACCTGTGTAGCCCCAGGGCTGTGAACTGTAGTAAGTGATGTTCTTCACCTTCAGTCCCACTTCTTCCATGACCTCACGGCTTACTGTCTGCTCGAAAGTCTCACCTATCTCAGTGAAGCCTGCCACAAGTGCATCATGCTGGTATCCCCTGTTCTCAGCGTAACGTGTGATAAGCAGCTCGTCTCCGCTGCGGACTCCTACGATAACTGCCGGGTTTATTCTGGGATAGATGACACGGCAGCACCTTGTACACAGAAGTGCTCTTTCACTGTAATCCGGTACCGTTTTACCTCCGCAGTGTCCGCAGCAGCGATTATTGGTGTACCAGTTCCAGAGGTGCATCGCTGTGAAAAGGATGAAAATATCCTCACGGCTTACCTCCTTTGACCAGCGCAGCTTCTTTACTTCGGTAAATACATAGTCTCCCTCAGTCCTTGCGTTTTCATCTGTAATAAGGAAGTATCTCCTGCCGTCCACGGAAAACAGATATACTGCTGACTCCGGGGCAATGTATTCCCCGTAATCCGGAAGCAGCTTTTCAGCTCCCGGTGAGCATAGTACAGCCCCTGCACGGAAATACAGCGCCGTGTCCCCTTTTTCAGGTTTAACCTCTGGTGAATAGCTGTTATCAAAAATGTGTGGTGCGATATCCTGTATCATACTTACACCTTTCTGAGTTCTTCCTGTTTTTCAAGCCTGTTCATTTCCCGGAACTCTGTCGCTGCCATTAGTATAGCTACTACTGCTGACAGAAAATCCGCAGCAGGTCCTGTATACACTATTCCGTCGATGCCGAAGATCATCGGAAGAATAAGGAGTATGGGAATGAAAAACAGTATCTGTCGTGTGAGTGAAAGGAACACTCCCTTCATCGGCTTTCCTATGGATGTGAAGAAGGTGGAGGTTATAGGCTGGAGACAGTTTATCCAGGTGAAGAACAGGAAGATGCGGAAGAAACGTTCTCCGAACTCAAAATATGTCTCACTTCCCTCACCAAAGAGTGAAAGTATCTGCCGTGGGATAGTCTGGAAGAGTACAAAGGCAACAAGTGAGATAGCTGCTCCGGTCACGGATGCCAGCCAATACGCCTTCTTTACTCTGCCGTAGCTGCGTGCGCCGTAGTTGAAGCTCTCAATAGGCTGAGTACCCTGTGCAAGTCCGATGACTATGGAGAATACTATCATATTCACCTTCATCACGATGCCTGCAACTGCAAGAGGATCGGATTCGCCGTACTTTGAAAGGCTTCCATAGTGAGTAAGTGAGTTATTGAGCACTATCTGTACTACTGCGATAGCAAGCTGATTGAAACATGAAGCCATACCTATGGATGCTACACGTCGTACTGTTGCGAATACCGGCTTGTAATGCTCCCGGCGAAGCTCTACGGTACGGAACTTTCTCACATAGAGTATCACTATTACTGCGGATACTGCCTGTCCGATGACTGTAGCGGCTGCTGCACCTGTCATTCCCCAGTGCAGCACCATTACAAATAATGCGTCAAGTACTGTATTGATGACTGCTCCTAAAAGATTGCAAGCCATTGTCATACGGGGACTGCCGTCGGCACGTATCAGATGTCCTCCTCCGGTGGTAAGTATCAGGAACGGGAATCCTATTGCTGTGACTCTGACGTATTCCTGTGCGTAAGGAAGCACATCGTCAGGTGAGCCGAAGAGCTTCAGCAGCGGAGTCAGGAACAGCAGCGTTACTGCCGATATGATAAGTCCGCTGAGTATAAGCATAGTTATTGCATTTCCGGCAAAGTAACCGGCTCTTTTCTTGTCTCCCATCCCAAGAGTGAGATTAAAGCACGATGCTCCGCCTATGCCAAGAAGAAGCGCTACTGCCATACAGGCAGTAGTGAAGGGAAATGCGATATTCGTAGCCGCATTTCCGTAAGTTCCTACAGCCTGACCGATAAATAGCTGATCTACGATGTTGTAAAGAGCACTGACAAGCATTCCGATTATGCTTGGTACTGCAAATTTCACCATCAGCTTCGATACCGGTTCAGTACCTAAAGGATTGTCCGTTTTTACTGATCCTTGCATTATTTAACCTTCCTTTTATATTAATCACTATTCTATTATACAATGTCTGGCCTTAAATTTCAATATGCAAAATGATAGTTTCTTTCACCTATATCATTAACTCTATGACAACTATGTGCCTGAAAATGATCTGCTCCCCTTTAGTACCGAATCATACGGAGCTTCTTTAACCAAACAGGAGCCAGAGGTGCCATTAACATAAACATTTGCATCAAACCTCTTGACACTTATATAACAATGTGCTATAATAATATCATCTTCAGGGCAGGGTGGGATTCCTGACCGGCAGTAGAGCCTGCGAGCCGCTTCTGCGGCTGATCCGGTGTAACTCCGGAGCCGACGGTATAGTCCGGATGAAAGAAGATACTGCGCTAAAACGCCAATTATTCACGCCCCGGAGTCCGGGGTGTTTTCTTTTTTCAGGAGGCTTCTATGACGCATACAGAATACATGGCTCAGGCGCTTGAGCTTGCAAAACGCGGAATGGGCTTCGTAAGCCCTAATCCTATGGTAGGAGCAGTCATCGTTAAGGACGGAGAGATCATCGGCGAAGGCTGGCACAAGAAATACGGCGACCTCCATGCAGAGAGGAACGCCTTTGCAGACTGTGAGGCAAGAGGCAAGGACTGCTCCGGTGCGGATATGTACGTGACATTGGAACCCTGCTGTCACCACGGCAAACAGCCGCCCTGCACCGACGCCATAATCGAGCACGGCATAAAGCGTGTATTCGTCGGTTCAGGTGATCCGAACTATCTGGTCTCGGGCAAGGGAATAAGTATACTCCGTGAACACGGCATTGAGGTCATTGAGGGTGTACTCAAAGAGGAATGTGACAGACTAAACGAGATCTTCTTTTACTGGATCCTGAATAAACATCCCTTCATCACGGTCAAATATGCCATGACTCTCGACGGCAAGATCGCCTGCTATAACGGTGAATCAAAATGGATAACCGGAGAGGAAGCAAGACTTGATGTGCAGTATGAGAGACTCAGATACTCTGCTATCATGGTCGGTATTGGAACTGTGCTCGCAGACGATCCCATGCTCACCTGCCGTATCGAAGGCGGACGTGATCCCATAAGGATAATCTGCGATTCAAATCTCAGAATCCCCCTTGACTCCAATATAGTCCGGACTGCAAAAGATGTTCCCACTATCATAGCAACGACCAGTGCCGATAAAAGCACCGACATACAAAAGAGTGAAAAGAAACGGCAGCTCCGGGATTTGGGATGTACTGTCATATCGACAAAGGATATTTGCCGGCAAGTTGACCTTCGCATACTCTTTAACAAACTCAGGGAGATGAATATTGACAGCATACTCGTTGAAGGCGGCGGCGAATTGAATGCAAACCTGTTCCGTCACAGGCTCGTCAATAAGGTCAAGGCTTATATCGCCCCTAAGATATTCGGCGGAAGGAACGCTAAAACACCTGTTTCCGGCTGCGGAGTCCTCACTCCCGACGATGCGTATATCATTGACAGCCCCAGGATCAGTACCATCGGAAATGATATAGTTATTGAAGGCATGGTCACTTATAAGAAAACAAATCCTTACAAAATGCTAAAGGAAGGTGACTTCAATGTTCACGGGAATAATTGAGGAGGTTGGCAGCGTTATATCCGTTACTAAGAACGGACACTCCTCCTTCATAAAGATCAGGGCTTCAAGAGTTCTCCAGGGAACTCAGCTCGGTGACAGCATCGCTGTAAACGGAGTATGCCTTACTGTCACATCAATGGGCGGGGACTGGTTCACTGCCGACGTGATGAACGAAACCCTCAGCCGCTCGTCCCTTGGCTCTCTAAGCTCCGGAAGTCCTGTTGATCTGGAGCGTGCTATGGCTGCCGGCGGCAGGTTCGGAGGTCACATCGTTTCCGGTCACATCGACGGCACCGGTACGGTGACAGGCATCCGGGATGACGGCATCGCCGTGTGGTATACTATCACCGC
>DNLQ01000037.1 GCA_003488415.1 Ruminococcus sp.
ACTCGTCGGGGAGCTTGCCCCACTGGATACCCGTCATGGTATCGTAGAGCATCTGGGAGATCTTGCCGATCTTGTTGCCGTTTATCTCCATTACCTTGTCATTCCACTTCAGATGACCTACAGGAGAGATGACAGCAGCAGTACCTGTACCGAATACCTCTTCCAGCTTGCCGGCGTCATATGCGTCAGCGATCTCCTGGATGTCGATACGTCTTTCCTCGACCTCAAGTCCCATAGACTTGCATACCTCTATAGCAGACTTTCTTGTGATGCCGGGGAGGATGCTGCCCTGGAGCATAGGAGTAACTACCTTGCCGTCGATAACGAAGAAGATGTTCATAGCGCCGACTTCCTCTATATACTTCTGCTCAACGCCGTCGAGCCAGAGTACCTGTGAGTAGTTCTGCTTGTGAGCCTCGTCCTGACCGATAAGGGATGCAGCGTAGTTTCCGCCTGTTTTAGCAAAGCCCATACCGCCTCTTACTGCACGGACATACTTGCTCTCAACGTAGATATTTACAGGGTTCAGACCGCTCTCGTAGTAAGCGCCTGAGGGTGAGAGGATGATGATGAAGAGGTAGTGTTCGCCGGGCTTAACACCGAGGAAGGGATCAACAGCGATGATGAAGGGACGGATGTAAAGGGACTCGCCCTCCTTGGAAGGTACCCAGTCCTTCTCGATCTTCAGAAGCTCCATAAGGCACTTCATGCCGAGGTCTTCGGGAAGCTCAGGGATAACAAGTCTCTCGTTGGACTTGTTGAGTCTCTTGAAGTTCTCCTCAGGACGGAAGAGCTGTACCTTTCCCTCAGCGGTGCGGTAAGCCTTCATACCCTCGAATACCTCCTGACCGTAGTGGAAGCACATAGCGGCAGGTGAAAGATCAATAGTGCCGTAGGGCTTGATCTCGGGATCGTGCCAGCCCTGTCCCTCGTCATAGGGCATTACCAGCATATAGTCTGTGAAGAGGTGACCGAAGCCGAGCTTGTCACCGGGCTGGGGCTTGGCTTTCAGGGTGTCTGCCTTTGTGAATTTGATTTCCATTTCATTCAACCTTCCTTGTAATTATAGATTTCCGTCGGCTTCGTCATTGAAGCGGCGGATCAGGTCAGCTCAGTTTGCCGAGAAGTAGTTCTTCTCGTAGATCCTTTTACAGATCACCACCGTTGCGGCGGCAGCTCCTGCGGCTATAACTGCCGAACTGAGTGCGACAGCAAGAATGATTTTTCCTTTTTTAGTCATAGCTTCCTCCTTATATACGGTGAGCGGTTGCTGTTCAATACATAATTATACCATATTATGCGGATATTTTCCATAGCAACGGAACAAAAAAATACACAAAAAACGATGTTGATATATGTTGATATTGCTTTAGCGAAGGATCAGTGCCGATGACTGCCGGCGGAGCAATAATGCAGAAAACCGCTGTAGTCAGGTGTTTTTCTTTTTGCAGATCTCTCCGATGCCTGAGGCGGGGGACACACATGGTGCTTAACGGGATATAGCTGTATTTCACGGCTGTTCTGCATACGCACCATACAAAAGCTCCCCCTCCGGAAGTGACAGCGGAGGGGGAAAGGAGGTTGGTTTGTAGATAGCTTTATTGATCTGTATCGGCGGAACGTGTGAACTTCTCTGTAGAGCCGTCCGCCCAGGTAAGGGTGAATCCGTCACGGGGAGAATCGCCCTCCCAGGAGATAGTTGCAGTGGTATTGTCGTATACGGTAACGAAGTGGAATATAAGCTCTCTGCCGTTGATGTCAACGCTGAAGGTATTGCCTATGCCGTGTATATTGTCCGGAGAGTTTACAGTACGCTGACCGCCTGCTTCTCCGTCATGGATGCGGATGATATAATCAACGGTGTTGCCGTCGCTGTTCACGGAAGTCCATGTACCCTCCAGCATCTCCGGGGTGACTTCGGGCTCCGGCGGCTCCTCCGGAGTTGTAGCAGTGGAAGTTTCAGGTTCGGAAGGTGAAGGCACAGTCTCGGTAGTTTCAGCAGTTTCCTCTGTTGAGGTAGTCTCTGTTGTCTCGGTAGTTTCTTCTGTAGTAACTGTAGTCACAGCAACTGTAGTGACTGCCGGCTTTTCATTATCACTTTCTGCGATGACCGGCAATGCCTCTGTAGTTACGGCAGGCTCGGTAGCAGTCTCGGCAGGTTCGGTAGAAGCCACTGTGGTAGCCTGCTCGGTGGGGAGATCCGCACGGGGATCGGTGACACCGGAGAAGCTGTGATTCATGAATCCTATGCCCATGATACCTCCCAGAGCGAGTACCAGGGCGGCTGCTGTGCCGATGTATCTTGACCATGCAGGCTTGCGGTAGCGCTCAGTGCCTGAAACGGTGATGCCCGGCTCAGAGAAGTCCTCGTCTTCACTGATGCCTGCACCGGCTTTTGCGAGGAACTTCTTCATTATACGGTCTTTTGTCTCCTCGTCGGTTACGGGATAGCGCTCTGCAAGGCGCTCAACAGTCTCGTCGTCGAGACCTGTAAGGTCGAAATTATCTCTTTTGTTCTCGTTCATGGCTCAACCCTCCTCAAGAATAGTCCGGATCTTTGCTCTTGCCCGGACGCTCCGCTTCTGCACGGCTGCCGGAGTCATGGAGACTTTGGCTGCTATATCATTCACGGAAAGGTTATAGAAATACTGATATACTATTATAGCAGTATCAGGATCGCCCAGGGACTGCACGGCGTCCCAGAGCTGCTGGCTGCCTATACGGCTGTCCGCCTCTGCCTCGGTATCGTCCGGGGCAGGGGGAAGTATGGATTCATCCTCGATGTTCTCTGAAGCCGTGCCGGTACGGACGAGTCGGCGGAAGTAGTCGATGGCACGCCGCTTGGCGATAGTGCTGACGAAGGATTTTATACTTCCCGAAGCCAGTGAGTAGCGGTTGGATGCACGGTACAGCTCAACGAATATATCGCTTACGCAGTCTTCGATGTCTTCTCTTGAGCCGCAGCCGGAGAGTTTATTTGCAGCGATAGCATATACAAGACCGCCATAGCTTTCATACAGGGCTTCAAAAGCTGCTTTGGGTGAGCTGCTCAGCAGCTGCGCCCATTCTGAATCTGTCATTGTTGCACCTCCGATATGTCTTTGTGTTCCTTGTGTCTGCTCAGCAGGTTCTCCAGCTCTCAGACTGAGCTGTATAGTATCAGTCATAGCACTCTCCTCCGGAGTTGTGTTTTGTGGTTCTGATAATATATTCGCTGGAGTATCACTGAATCGGACAAAGCAGAACGGCTTTTTTTGTCAGGTAAACGAAAAGGCAGCGGATGATACTGCCGGACGCAGCAAGAGCCGGTCACACTGACCGGCTCTGTATCATTTCTTTTTCCATTTGAGCAGAATGACTGCTGCTATGACCATGAGGGCTGCCGCCAGGGATATGGCGAACCACGTATAGTTCATGGGTACATCGGGCGTATTGATGCCGTAGAAAGCAAATATGATATTGGGGATCTCCATAAGGATCGTGACAATGGTCAGACGCCACATGACGATGTTGAGGTTATTGGAGATGACGGATGAAAAGCCGTCCATCATACTTGAAAGAATGCCCGTATAGATACTTGCCATTTCGATAGCCTGCTTCATCTCGATCAGTACATCCTCCAGGAGGTCCTGATCCTCGTCGTAGAGCTTTATGACTCTCCCACGGAATATCTTCTCGATAGTAGCTTCGTTGGCTTTCAGTGAGGTAGAGAAGTATACCAGGGATTTCTCCAGTGCCAGAAGCTGCATGAGAAGCTCGTTCTTCATAGCTCCGTGGAGTTCCTGCTCGGCGGCAGATGAGATCTTGTCTATCTGTTTCAGGTATATAAGGAAGAGTGCAGCGATACGCAGCAGGAGCTGAAGCACGAACCTGGTCTTGAACTCCGGGCGCAGATTCCTTATGATACCGCATTCAGCCTCGTTGATTATCTGTGTATCCTGAATGGAGATAGTGAAAACGTACTCCTTTGTAAGTATGATACCTATAGGCTGAGTGAAGAACATTTTTGTCTTGTCCTCGGCGACGTCCGGAACAGGGCTGTCGATGATTACAAGAGTCTGGTCGTCCTCACGCTCTATACGGGAGGACTCCTCCTCATCAAGGGAAGACTTCACGAAGCCGCTGTCAAGACCGAAGTCCTCTGTCAGCATAGTGATCTCTTCCTGAGTGGGGGACACTACAGATACCCAGCAGCCCGGTGATGCGGTTTCGCATGGGCACACTCTGCCGTTATCTGAAGTAAAGTATTTTATCATGGTATTATTGGTCAGGCACAGAATAAAAGCTCCGTCCCTGACGCTCTCCTTTCGCCGGGATTTGCCTCAGCGTCCGGCGAAAGCGATGTGCGCTGCGCCTGATGTGCCGAAGCATTTTAGTGAGCTCGTATTCCCATACGGGTCAGACATAACGCACCTCCGAATAAATGATCTGTGGACCTGGAATATCCGATCCAACATTTATTATATCATACCTTTTCCGGTTTGACAAGTACCGGAGAAAATTTTTCTTTCCATACCGCTTGCAGAGACATCCGTCGTGATCGTCATAGCAGCAGAGTGACCAGGAGATCCCACCAGAAATGCAGGATAACAGGAATGAGGATGTTCCTTGTTCTGAGGAACACCAGTGAGAACAGAACGCTCAGCACGATGATGGTAACGAAGCCGAAGTGTAACATATTACTCAGGAAAACACCGTTGATTATCCATTTGGGGAAGTGGATAGCCAGGAACATAAGGGCGTTCACAGCTATCGGAACGGCAGGCTTCTCTCTGCGGACAGATGCGTTCAGCAGCCATCCCCGGAACACGATCTCCTCACCGATACCCACGAACAGGAAGATAAGGATGTTTGCAGGCACGTTCCCGGAGATCCTCATACCGTTCTGTCCTTTGAATGACAATATCAGGATGTACGCAGTCATTGCGGCAAAGACTATGAAGAAGGTCTTCCAGCCTTTCCGGAACCCGGACATTTCCTTCACCGGCACCTCCAGGGAGCTGTCGAAATGCTTTATGAGTATCAGAGCCGGAACTGTCCATATGATCGTCTTGACCACGAGCTGGATGAAGATCTCGGCTCCCGGATCGCCCATACGCTCTGTGATAGCTTTTTCGGCGGTCAGTGTGAAAATGCCCCACACAGCGAACAGCAGGACATAGTATATTATCAGTGCTACAGTAAGTTTCTTGTTTCCTTTTATCATTGCAACAGACCTCACCACATAAAATCGTTTTCCGGAGCCTTTACTATCTCCGGCTCAGGCTCTGCCGGCTGTGCGGAAGAGTCTTTTTCAAGTTTGTCCGCAAGTTCCTGTATCTCCACAAGTTCATGGAAAAGCTCGTTGAGGGGCATGACCTCACGGAACACCTCAGTCACCCTGTCCGGCAGCTCCTTTGAGAAAAGCTCCTCCGGGGACTGTACCCTTACGTAAGCGGACATTGATCTCAGCCGGAAGAACTCCGCTGCCTCCGGGACGCTGCAGGGCTTGGAGCGCTTGTACTCCTCTCCTTCTACAGTTATCCCACGGCTCCTGAGACTGCTCACCAGGGAGCTCAGCTTTTCCGGCGACTCCGCAGCACAGGCTCTGAAACGCTCCATCACACTTGCAGCGGGCTTGGAGATACGGAATCCGAACTCCGCACCCTCCGGCGAAAGCTCAAAGTACAGCGAGGGAGTGCGGTTCCAGTACACAGCCGGATACCTCACATAGCTCCACATGGTATCCCGGTAATGCAGGAATGGCGGAAAGGTAGTGTCACGGTATATCCGTCCGGTCTTTGAGATCATGCCGGTATCGCTGAAGGGCTGATAGATCGCTTCTCCCAGCTCCTTCATAGGCTCATATACCTGCTCGGTGTATATTTTTTTCCTCGGCTCGAACCATTCCTTGCTGTTGTTGAGCCGTATCCCCATAAGGAAGTCTACCGACTCCTGAGTGAATCCTCTGAACATATTGCCTCCGTTAAAATAATAATGATATATATAAAACACTTGGGGACGGCAGAAACCGTCCCCTGTATCCTATACTTTTTCCACCTCTGACATATAACTCTCAAGGCTCTCGATACATGACTTTATCAGCTTCTGATTCGGATGAGTGGGACTGTATACAATGATGTCACGAATCGGTACACAGGCGTAGGAGCATCTGCGTATCACCATGTTAGTGTGCAGAAGGTCGGACTTCGGCATGGGAGCTGCCCACATATACGAGTCCTTGATGGTATGCAGCATGGTTATCTTGCTCCCACGGTCACGGACGTACACTATCTTTCCGTTGTAATCCATATCATAATCCGGGTTGATATGATTTTTCCGGAACAGATTAAGATCCTCGTCACCGTGCATGATCTCGGTACATTTCTGCAATACTTCGTATGGAACGTCGTCATACTGCTCCAGTATGCTGCCACGCTGTGTGAGTATGGTCATGAAGAATTCGGTCAGCAGTTTGCCTTCAAGCTGCTTGTCTCTCAGCTTCTCCTCGTAGAGGCGGCTCTGGTTAGCCGGGACTCTGATAACGCCGATATCATACTTTCCGCTTCCCGTATCGTCTATGACCTTGCTTGCGTTCATCTCCAGGAAGTGCATACTGTAGTTCCTGCCCTCCTCGTTGAGCTTGTTTATCCAGCTTCCAACGGCAGTGGTGATGTAGGATGAACGTGTGGCAGCCACCTTGAATGTGACGGTACTGTCAGTGTTTCCGGCGTAGTCCTCGGAAAGTCTGTGGAAATCGTTTATTATCTTCCTTGCCCTTATGAAAAACTCCTCACCCTCGGGAGTAAGAGCCATTCCGGAGCCTGTTCTCCAGAATATCTGTATGCCGATCTCAGCTTCAAGCTCTTTCAGAGCAATGCTGATATTAGGCTGAGCCTGATACAGCTTCCTGGCTGCTCCTGTGATGCTGCCTTCCCTCGCTATCTCGATGACATACTCAAGCTGCTGCAGCTTCATAACTATTCACCATCCTTTATAAGAACCCGGCGATTCCGGGCTGTACCCTCATACATCATTATTATATCATGGCTTACACCGGATTGCAAGACTTTTTTACGGTATATCCGCACTAACCGGTATTATGCCGCCTGAGATATATGCAGTTTTGCACCGCATTACTCATTATCCGCAATTTTTAACCGGAAAACCGCTTATAATGATGTTGACATATCATGCTAAAAATGATAGAATAGAGCTGTAAAGTATAGATTAGCTGATAATATTATGGGAGGAAACCAATATGAAACGGAATATTATCACTAAGTCAGCAGCCGGAATACTGAGTCTGGCTGTTATCCCGGGAACAGCCATTATCCCCGGGATGAATATTTCTGCCGCCAGCGGAAATATCGTTATCAACGAGGTCTGTGCCTCGAACACTTCATCACCTGCACAGGACGGCGGTCTTTACGACTGGATAGAGCTTATCAATACGTCCACCGATCCTGTCAGCATCAGCGGCTACGGTCTTACCGACAAGGACACTGAGCCATACGCATACAAATTCCCGGAGGGTACTGTCATCAACGGCGGCGAGAGACTCGTGGTATACTGCGACTCCAAGGCTGAGGGCGACTTTGCTCCCTTTGGCATATCCACATCAGGTGAGACTATCACTCTCACAGACGCAGCCGGAGCTGTTGCCGATACAGTTACCTTCGGCGCACTGGGTGACAACGAGAGCTATGGTCAGTACCCCGAGAACAGCGGTATATACTACGTTATGTCTGCCACTCCCGGCGCTGCAAATGCAGCTCCCCAGGGACAGAATGCAGTCAAGGAGCCTGAGTTCTCCGCAGAGAGCGGCTTCTATGACAATAACGTGCAGCTCTCATTGACATCTGCACAGAACTACACCATATACTACACCACAGACGGCAGCGATCCTAAGCCGGACTCAGCTGCATCAAAACAGTACACCGGCCCCATACAGCTCAGCGACCGCTCCGGTGAGCCGAATGTACTCAGCGCCCACACGGACATCACCTACCCCGACGCTACAGCTCCCGGACAGGTGGACAAGGCAAATGTCATCCGTGCAGCAGCTTACGACGATTCCGGCAACGCCAGCAGGATCATAACAAAGACCTACTTCATAGGCAGGACTGCTTCTTCATACCTCAAAAATATGAAGGTAGTCTCACTTGTAACAGACGAGAAGAACCTCTTCGATCCCACTATCGGTATCTATGTAAGAGGCGATGTATTTGACGCTCAGGGATATAATACCGGCGGCGGTATGACCTTCCCCGGAATGGGCGGCTGGAACTTCCCCGGAATGGGTGACTTCAATCCCGGCGGACAGCAGGATGCAGATCAGCAGGACACAGAACAGCAGAACCCCGGACAGCAGAATCCCGTCTGGAATCCCGGCGCTATGGGCGGCATGGGTATGCTTTTTGACAAGGACGGAAACATGGTCCAGAACTGGGAGGTACAGGGCAACTACACCCAGAAGGGCAAGGCGTGGGAGCGTGAGGCAAGCATGGAGGTATTCGACTCCGGCAGTCCCGTTATCGCTCAGAACGTGGGTATCCGCATCAAGGGAGCAGCTTCAAGGTCAAGCGCACAGAAGAGCTTCAATGTATACGCAAGGTCTTCCTACGGCGTTGATTCACTTGATTTCGACTTCTTCAGCGGTACTGCAAGAAAGCAGACCAACGGCAAGAAGATAAAGAAATTCGACTCCATCACTCTCCGCAACGGCGGTAACGACAACGGCAACACCTGGTTCAGGGATTCTATAAACCAGCGCCTTATCACAGACCGCAACTGTGCATATCAGGCTACTGATGAGTGCATGGTATTCATCGACGGCGAGTTCTGGGGAATATATCAGATCACTGAGAAGCTCAGTGACGATTACCTCAACGATCACTTCGGCATCGAGAAGACGGCTGCCGTTATGATAAAGAACGACGAGCTTGAAGAAGGCAGTGACTCCGACCTCCAGGATTGGGAGCAGCTCAAGGACTTCTGTGCCGGAAACGATATGTCAAACGCCTCAAACTACAAGCGCTTCACCGACAGCGTTGACGTACAGAGCTACATCGACTACTTTGCCGCACAGATCTACTGGAACAACTGGGACTGGCCCCAGAACAATACTGCTCTCTGGAGAACATCTGCTGTTGACAGCTCAAATCCCTACGCTGACGGCAAGTGGCGTATGATAATATTCGATACCGAGTACGGTCAGGGACTCTACAATCAGAACAATACCTCGGCATCGTTCGACACTATCGGACGTATCAAGTCCAATGACGACAATACCAGCAAGATGTTCATCTCACTGCTGAAAAATCCCGATTTTGCACAGCAGTTCGGTATCACCTTCATGGATCTTGCTAACTACAACTTTGCATCTGACAAGGTGAAGTCCGTTATCGACTTCTTCAGCAATACCTACTCCACACAGATAAGCGATACCAAGACACGCTTCAGCTCAGGCGGAGGCGGCGGCTTTGGCGGCGGAGCTTCCGGATTCCAGGTCATAAGCCAGTTCTACGATCAGCGTGCCGCAAGCGCTCCCCGTATCATAAGCGGAAACCTCGGCATAGAGAACTCTACCGGCTCAGTGACTGTTTACAACAGCTCGGAACAGGGTACAGTAAAGCTCAATACCCTCACTCTCGACATGGATCAGTGGAGCGGTAACTACTACACTGCTTATCCTGTTACTGCAACAGCAGTACCCAAGGAGGGCGTGACCTTTACAGGCTGGGAGGTAACAGACTCCACCGGCGCTGCAAAGACATACAATGATGCTACTATAACAGTTCCGGTAACAGGCGGAGTTACGATAAAGGCACTCTACAGCGGAACTGCCTCAACTGCCGCACCTACAGAAGCTCCCAAGCCCACAGATGCTCCCAAGCCTACTGATGCACCCACTCAGCCCGGCACATCAGCTCCCGGAGGATTCTACGGCGACGCAAACCTTGACGGTAAGGTGAATGTATCCGATGCCGTTTCAGTACTCCAGTACGCAGCAAACAGGACTAAGTACCCTCTGGACGCACAGGGGATCGTCAATGCAGATGTTGACGGTTCATCCGGTATCACCGGAAGTGATGCGATCGTTATCCAGCAGGTAGATGCAGGTGTTATCAGGCAGGCTGATCTTCCTCTGAAGAAGTAAGCTCTGCGGCTGATATCCGGTAATAAAGCAAATATCCCCTTGCTTCGGCGAGGGGATATTTTTATGCGGAAAAGAAAGCCGGACTTGTGTCCGGCTCGTTTGCCGGAAGACATTATTTTTATCAGCAGACTGACACTCCGGTTTTACCGGGGTGATAAAACTTCCCGAAGAACTGGAATGACCTCCTGGTATGACGGGATAGAACAGGCTTGGTGCCGGATCACTATCTGAAATACCGGGAGGTCATCTGTCATGACGGTTATGATCTGCCGTTCCTTATCTTGCTTGTGGCAGAGCTGTCGGGAGCATTAGTGTTGGTATCCTGTGCAGCAGATGACTGAGTATTCTGTGTCAGGGCAGGAGAAGTTCTCAGCTCACGCTGGAGCTTATCCTTGGCAGCCTTTACCTCAGTGAGGTTACGGCTGTAGAGAGTCTCTGCATCGGAAAGCATCTTTGCAGCGGACATAGCAGCTTCTTTCTCCAGCTTGGCAGAGGATGACTGTGCTCTGCGGAGCATCTCCATAGCTCTTTCCTTTGCATCACGTACTATATCGTCGGCACGCTTTCTTGCCTCTACAACTATAGGCTCCTTGGCAACGAGCTGTGAAGCCTTTTCCTCAGCCTTGCGGATGATACTGTCGGCATTGAGCTTTGCGTCGCTGATGATGCGCTCACTGTCGTACTCTATCTTCTTTGCCTCCTTCAGTTCGTGGGGGAGGTTTATGCGTATATCGTTTATCAGCTCTCTCATTCTTTCGCCGTCAACGATCTTCTTGTGGTTCACGAATGGAAAAGTGGGAGCTTTATCCAGAGTCTCCTCAATGTCTTCCAGTATCTCATCAATAGCCATATCAATTATCTCTCCTTTACAAGTCTTTGTTTTATATCACCCAGTATCGCTTCCGGAACAAAGTGGCTTATATCGCCGCCGAAGTAAGCGATCTGCTTTACTACGCTTGAACTCAGGTACATATTCTCAGCAGCCGTGGTAAGGAACACTGTCTCAGCACCGGCATAGAGCTTCTTATTTGCAAGAGCCATCTGGAACTCATACTCAAAGTCGCTTACCGCACGGAGCCCCTTGACGATAGCGATAGCGCCCACGTTTCTTACGTAATCTGCCAGCAGACCGTCGAGAATGTCGATCACCACGTTATCCAGATCCGTTGTCACAGCCTCTATCATCAGCATACGCTCCGTAGCGGTGAAGCTGGGCTGTGATTTGCCGGCATTCCGTGATATAAGCACTATCACTTTATCGAACAGCTTTGAAGCTCTTGTTATTATGTCCAGGTGGCCGAGTGTTACCGGATCGAAGCTGCCGGGACATACAGCTATTCTTCTTCCTGCCATTACAGTTCCTCCCTTTCCTCAGTGTCATCGGGAACGGGCCTTACGAAAAGAGCCGCATTGATCTTGCCGTATCTGTACACCTTCCTGAGGACTGTACCCTCCGGAGCTTCCGGCTCGCCGGCTTCCTTTTCGTACTCGCATATAATAGTGCCGCCCTCACTGAGCTTCTCTGCCGCTAAAGGCAGCAGCTTTGCAATATGCCCCATACGGTACGGCGGATCGAGTATGATAATATCAAACTTCATAGATGTGAGTCTTATGTAATCATAGCTGTCACGGGTAATGACCTCTGCCTGACGCATAAGACCGGTATTCTTCAGATTCTCGTTGACGCACTTTACAGATCTTGCGGAGCTGTCAACGAACACAGCTCTCTTAGCGCCCCGGCTGAGCGCTTCAATGCCCATCTGACCGCTTCCGGCGAAGAGATCCAGTACAACGGCATCTTCAATCTCGAACTGTATAGCGGAGAAGATGCCTTCCTTGACCTTGTCGGCGGTCGGTCTGACGTCGAGGCCTTCCGGAGCGATGAGCTTTCGTCCTCTGGCTGTCCCTGTAATAACTCTCATAGTATCTCCGAACCGCAGAAGTCAATAACTGCGGAGCTCCGTATTTACGGCATACGGAAGCCGGATTCTCCTGTTACGCACAGGGATATTATTACACATATCATTATACATTATTTCCGCAAACTTGTCTATAGCGTTTTTGAAATATAGTGGATTTAAACAATTTTCAGAATTTGCATTCGTCTACAATCAACAATTTTCCTACAGTCTCCGGCAGCTATGGGAGAAACGTGCCGGGAAAGGGCGGACTGCGCCGGCAGACGGGCGGCAGAGGCTCCCGGATAAAATATCCCGGAAGGCGCAGCCGTGCAGTCCCGGCTGCTGCATCCCGCTTTCGGGCGAGACACATTTTTCTTGCAAAACTGCGTGAAAAAATTCGTGAAAAATTTCGCAAACCCCTTGATTTTTGAGAACTGATGTGTTATAATAGTAAACGATGATAGTAGACTAAAGACCGGAAACTTCCGGTCTTTCGTTTTGAATCGGGAAAAATCCCGGACTACTGACTCAAATCGAAGCTGTGACACAGCGGAAGGAGACTGCGTATGAAGCTGAAAAAATTCGGCGGAACAGAGCAGAAGGTCTACGACCTTGTGAAGCCTGTCACCGACGAGCTGGGCTACTACCTCTGGGACGTCTGTTACGTCAAGGAGGGAGCAATGTGGTACCTGAGGATCTTTATAGATCAGGATGAGGGTATCTCCATTGATGACTGCGAGAGGGCAACAGCACCGATCAATGAAGTTCTGGACGAAGCTGATCCCATTTCTCAGAGCTATATGCTGGAGGTCGGCTCTGCCGGTCTGGAGCGTGAGCTGCTCAGGGAGGAGCATTTCGAGGTGTGCATCGGCGACGATGTGAGGATACGCTTTATAAGAAGCGTGGACGGCGAAAAGGAGATAAAAGCAGCTCTCCTGGGCGCTGACCGCAGCAGTCTCACCGTCAGGGATGAAAGCGGTACAGAGAGGACTCTCCCTCTTGAAGAGATCGCTTTTGTAAAGCTATGGTTTGATTTTGAATAAATATAATATACTGGAGGAATTAACTCAATGGCAAAGGATATGAATTTCTTCGACGCCCTCAAGGCGCTGGGAGACGAGAACGACGTAGACACTTCGCTTCTGATCGAGAAGGTAAAATCCGCTATGCTCAAAGCTGCAAGACGTGCCTATCCCCACAGTGAGGACAGGATCCGTGTTGAGATCGATCCGGCAACAAAGAAGTTCGCTATGTACATCGTTCAGGACATCATCGACGACGAGCCTATCGACGAGAACGAGATCAACATCGACACAGCAAGGACTATTGATCCCAATGCTCTGGTGGGCGGTACTATGCTCAAGGAGCTTGACATCTCCAAGCTGGGAAGAATGGCTGCTCTCTCTGCAAAGCAGTCCATCAAGGGCGACCTGAGAGAGATCAACCGTGAGCAGATGCTCAGCAAGTTCGAGTCCAAGGAGCATGACTGCATTACAGTTACAGTATCTCAGATAGATCCCGGCAGAGCTGCTACCGTTGAGTATGACGGCACAGAGCTGTACCTGTTCCGCAACGAGCAGATAGCAGGTGAGGAGCTGGAGGTAGGCAAGCAGATAAAGGTGTACATCACCGGCATCGTCGGCAAGACAAAAAAGCCTATCGTTAAGATCTCACGTACACATAAGGATCTGGTAAAGAGACTGTTTGAGCTTGAAGTGCCTGAGATATACGACGGCATCGTGGAGATCAAGGCTATCTCCCGTGAAGCCGGCTCACGTACAAAAATGGCAGTATGGTCAAAGGATCCCGCTGTTGATCCCGTAGGTGCCTGCATCGGCCCGAGAAGAGCCCGTATCAGTGCCGTGGTCGGAGAACTCAGCGGAGAGAAGATAGATATCATCCCCTGGAGCGAAGTTCCTGAGGAATTCATCGCAAGAGCCCTCGCTCCGGCTGAGGTGCTCAAGACAGTCATCACCTCCATGGAGGAAAAGAGCTGCACAGTCATCGTTCCCAATAATCAGCTCTCACTTGCCATCGGCAACAAGGGACAGAACGCAAAGCTGGCTGCAAAGCTCACAGGATTCAAGATTGACATAAAGCCCCAGATCGACAGCGTTACCGGAGAGGAGGCTCCCGAACTCAGCCCGGATTTCGTAGCTCCTGTATTTGAGACTCCCGAGCCTGAGCAGGATGCGGCTGAGGAAACAGAAGAGACAGCTACTGCTGAGGATGCAGAGACAGCAACTGCCGGGGATGCAGAGACAGCTCCTGCTGAGGATGAAGCTCCCGAAACAGAGGGCGAGTAAGATGAAGCCGAAGAAGATCCCCATGAGACAGTGCCTGGGCTGCAATGAAATGAAGCCCAAGAAGGAGCTTATCCGTGTGGTAAAGTCTCCCGAGGGCGAGATCAGCCTTGACCTCACCGGAAAGAAAAACGGCAGAGGTGCATATATATGCCGCAGTACAGAGTGCTACGACAAGGCACGCAAGTCAAGGAGACTGGAAAAAGCATTCTCATGCAGGATAGACGAAAGCGTTTACGAGGTGATGGCAGATGAACTCAGAAGCGCAGAAGAAGCGTAAGACCGCCGATCTCCTGACCATTTGCATAAAGTCACGCAGAGCTGTCAAGGGCTTTGACAGTACCTGTGAAGAAGTCAGAGCCGGCAGGGCGTACTGTGTACTCACAGCGTCCGATGCCTCAGACAAGACGGTCAAGGAGACAGAGTTCCTGTGCGGCAAAGCCGGTATACCGGTGCTGCGGACGGAGCTTACCAAGGCGGAGCTGGGAGCGCTGTGCGGCAAAGAGACAGCAGTCATAGCAGTCTGCGACAAAGGCTTTGCCGGAGGGTTCGCAAAGATCATTACCTGAAATATCACGGTACGCCGTGTTCACATACAGCAAGATCAACTAAGCCGGCTTTCCCGATAGGAGGGAAGTCAGTACATTCTGAAACGGAGGTATCATACGCCTATGACCAAAAAGATAAAATTAAGCGATGCTGCGAAGGATCTTAACATCTCTCCGCAGGATATCATTGATTACTTCGCCGGAAAGGGCGACAATAAAAAGAAGGCTGCTTCAGGTCTTTCCGAGGACGAGATGGATCTGGTGCTGGAGCATTTCACAAAGCTCCACGAGGTAAGCTCCTTTGAAGACTATTTCGCCTCCAGGAACGAGCCTGCACCGGAGAGAAAGAAGTCTCCGGAGAAGAAGAGCACCGAGAAGAAGCAGGATGCTCCGAAGAAGGAGAACCGTCCGGCACAGAAGAAGCAGGAGAACAAGCCTGCTGCCGATGCAGGAAAGAAGAAGACAGAGGCTGCAAAGGAGACTCCCAAGGCTAAGCCTGTAAAGAATGCTCCCAAGGCTGAGTCTGTGAAGGAGACTCCAAAGACTGAGCCTGTAAAGAATGCTCCCAAGTCTGAGCCTGTGAAGGAAGCTCCCAAGGCAGAGCTTGTGAAGGAGGCTCCCAGGGCTGAACCTGTAAAGGAAGCTCCCAAGACTGAGCCTGTAAAGGAAACTCCCAAGGCAGAGCCTGTGAAGGAGGCTCCCAAGGCAGAGCCTGT